>JAQVLL010000016.1 GCA_028704195.1 Smithellaceae bacterium | reverse complement strand
GATTTCCCCCACACCCGGTTTTTTTAACTTGATCTTCCCATCCTGCGGTATTCTCTTTACGGTAATATCCATATTGGACATGATTTTTATTCTGGAGATAATTGCTGCCCGATAGCTGTAGGGCAGAGTCTGATAAAGCACACAATCCCCGTCAATCCTGTAACGCACGAGCACACTCTTATCGATGACATCCGGTTCAATATGAATATCCGACGCCCGCCGGACAAATGCGTCATTGATGATTTTATTGACCAGTTGGATAATGGCGCTGTCCGAGTCCCTTACGCTTTCTTCATCCTCGTCTTCCTGCGAGGTATCGTTGCCTTCCAGTTTCCCCAGCAGATCCGTGAACGTTGCTTCTTCTACATTTTCGCGGAAGAAGAAATCGATATACTTAAGAATATCCTCTTTGAGGGCCACATCGTATTTTACGGATTTGGATTTAAGCAGGTTTTCTATGGCATCACGCTTGATGATATTCTGGGGATCATCAATGATGACGTGGACATTTTTTTCGCTTTTCTCAAGAGGGATCCAAATTTCCCTTGCCAGATATTCTTTTTTCAGATTTTTCAGAAGATCGCCCGGGATGGGCGTGTTCGGATCAAATGAAATAAATCGGCATTGATAGAAATACTCGAGGGATTGGCCAAGCTCATCTTTAGGAATGTTGTATTTATTGATTAATATATTCTCAAGAGCCTCATTTGACGTCTTGCACTCTTCTTTTGCCCGGTTTAATTCCTCCTCCGTGATCAGGCCGTTTGAAACAAGATAACTGAATTTTGTTTTTTTCGCTCGGGGATCCACTCGCTGCTGATTGTAGAGTGCAACGCCCAGCACATCCACAATTTCCTGCAGCATCACCGGTTCCTCATCCAAAAACTGTCCATCGCCACTCTTTTTATTGATGACTTCAATGGCGCCCAGAACTTCGCCGCCGTATACAATCGGCATGGCCAGAATATGTCTCACTTTTACACCGAATCTGGAATCCGTATTCGACTCAAGCAGGAGGTCTGAGTATTTGTTGATTTGCAGATTGTTGCTGAAATCGGAAATGTTGATCATCCTACCGGTATTCGCGACATACCCGGGTATGGTTTGATTGCTGACTTCTGTTTTTCTTTCCTTTACCTGATCACCCGAAAGAACATACGTGAATATTTCCTTTTTGTTCTTGCTGTTGACAACATAGATATGGGCTGCTTCGACGTTGAACAGATCGAGAATCATCGGCCGGGAATCCAGAATGATCTGTTTTACGTTCTGTGCTGCATTAATGCAGTTGGTGATGTCCTGCAATCCCTGCTGCAGCCTGAGGATCTCCTGCAGATCAGAAATCTCGGAATTGCTGTACATGCTACTCATGGCAAACCATCCTCTGGTTATTGACAACCCTTCTCATTATGAATGACCTCAAAATCAGATAAGCAATTCAAGCAATACAAGATAGCCATGGTTCAGGATTTTCAATCATCTCTTTATCCTGCATATTGCTTTTTTCGCCTGTTTAGCCCGTTTTCATGAAATCAAGAAAACAGTCTAATTATCCTAAATAACTTATATAACTAATTAATAAAATTAAACACACACGAATCAATCAGTCAAGATTATTTTTACAGGAAAGTTTTTGCTCAAAAATCCTTTCCCTGAAAATGACCGTATGATTGAAATGAAGAGTTTTGTGATTATGCCACAGCCAATCATCCATAACTATTGTTATTTATCCGGAATAACCTATATATCTGCAATTGACTCTGAAAATTCCTGCAGGGTCATAAATAGGACACGAACGGACACGCCCCGGTGTGAAGGTTTGTCAAAAAACACGGAATGGAATAATCAATGGCTTTAATTTGAGAAATCAGCAAACGGGTATGTTCTTTTGAAACATGTCTATAATAATATTTTCCATCTTAAAAAGGCCCTTTTTCTTATGAATCAACCAGTTTGCGGCAAAAATGGCTCCCTGCCCGAATGCAGCACGATTAAAGCTTTCGTGGACCAGCCGAATGGTTTGATTGGGAAGACCAAATATAATTTCGTGCTTTCCGACAATTCCACCAACCCGGATGGAATTGACATGCTTATCCTTTTCTAACCCCAGGATAGTAGCTATTTTCAGCGCTGTACCGGATGTTTCTTTTTTATCCCGGAAATGCTCTTCAACAATTTCAATGTCAGCGTGCGGCGCAATTTTCTGCAGGATCTGTGACGCAATTAACAGAAAATTTACACCCAGTGTAATATTCGGCGAACATAAAACCGCAGTTTCATTTTTTAAGCTTTCTAGCAATTGTAGGTCTTCGGGATCATACTTTGATATTGCAGAAATGATTTTTACACCGCTTTTTGCCGCGGCCTGATATGAATAAATACCCTTGGCACTTGAAAAATCCACAATAATGTCGACATGGTGATTTTCAAAAAAATTTTCATCAATGTCAACTATCGAATAAATTTCACCGCCCTCAAACTCATAGCCAAGCAGATGACTTGCAAATTTACAGTGATCCTTTAAAGACTTCCTTGCAACCCAGACAACTTCAAAATTCTTATCCCGAAGAAACTCATTAGTTACCAACCTTCCGGTTCTACCAAAGCCAAAAATGCCTATTTTTATTTTCTTTTGCATCATAATTCTGAACTTTTTCACGTTGAATTAAGATTTTATTTCTATGTTGTGGATGGCGGTTGGTTTTTTCATTTTGCCATCCGGTTCGGCCGGCAATACCATAACATGATCATTATACTATATGAAATATCACATATTTTTCAAAATCAGTCAACCTTTGATCCACTGCCTTTGACATCAGAAGATTGATCAGTATTTGCCAAAACCAAAACTTGAATAAGCTGCATATGGAACAACGTGCCCGTTCCGTCCCTGTTCTATGGATAACCGGCTAAGCATCATTTTTCACATATTTTTCTTTTTGCATTCATCATCATTTCACAATTGCCGTTTATCTTATCATCCAACAATGGGCAAAACCCATCGGATACCAATTCATCGAGGAGGAAAATCATGAACGTAATGTTAAAGATTATCTTATCGTTTGTAATGTTGTCTACGTTTTTAACGTCAACCGGTCTTGCCGACCAGGACAATGACAAAACCCTTTCACCTTATTTTGTTGTTAAAGGAGGCGATGCATCGGTTGACCGGTTCCCGCTGAAAGAAACAAAAGCTGACGTTCATATCAGCGGCATCGTTGCCGATGTTATTGTGACACAGCGATATGTCAATGAGGGTTCACGCCCGATCAATGCACGCTATGTTTTTCCAGCATCCACACGTGCGGCGGTTTACGGGATGAAAATGAAAATCGGAGATCATGTTGTCACCGCCAGAATTCAGGAACGCAAGGCCGCCCAGCAGACTTTTGAAAAGGCCAAAAAAGAAGGGAAAAGCGCCTCTCTTCTTGACCAGGAACGGCCGAATGTTTTCACCATGAACGTGGCCAATATCATGCCCGGCGACAAGGTTGAGATTGAACTGCGCTATACCGAACTTCTCATCCCGACGGCGGGAGTTTACGAATTCATTTATCCGACGGTCGTCGGACCGCGCTATTCAAACACACCGGAAGCCGGCGCACCGGAAACTGACAAATGGGTGAAAAGCCCCTATCTGAGAGAAGGCAACAAACCAACATCCGCTTTCAACATCGCCGTCGATATCACCGGTGGCGTCCCTGTGAAAGATGTTGCATGCAGTACACACAAAATTAAAACCGCATGGCCGGACAGGTCCACGGCAACTGTTGTTCTGGACGAGACCGAATCCGACGGTGGCAACAGGGATTTCATCTTGAAGTACCGCCTGACCGGCAAAAAAATCCACTCGGGTTTGATGTTATACAGGGGAAACGACGAAAATTTCTTTTTGCTGATGGTTCAACCGCCCCGCAATATCAAGACATCTGATATTCCCACGCGAGAGTATATTTTTGTCGTTGACGTTTCCGGATCCATATATGGTTTCCCGCTCGATATCTCAAAGAAACTCCTTAGCAATTTGATCAGCGAACTGCGTCCCACGGACCATTTTAACGTTGTTCTTTTTTCAGGTCGTTCGGTCACCATGTCGCCTGAGTCCGTATCAGCCAGTCAGAAAAATATTGATCACGCCTTCCGTTT
Organism: Smithellaceae bacterium; assembly: GCA_028704195.1. Taxonomy (GTDB): domain Bacteria; phylum Desulfobacterota; class Syntrophia; order Syntrophales; family Smithellaceae; genus UBA8904. The sequence goes on along the minus strand of JAQVLL010000016.1, from coordinate 9,843 downwards.
AATCGACGGACAACAGGGCAGCGGCGGAACCGAACTGTGTGCAGCCCTGCAGACAGCCGTGTCAATCCCCCGGAAGGATAACGTTTCCCGTTCAGTCATTCTGGTGACAGATGGATATATTTCGGCAGAAAAAGAAGCCCTGCAGCTCATTCGGAAAAACCTTAATGACACCAATTTCTTTTCTTTCGGAATCGGCAGCAGTGTCAATCGGGATCTGATTGAAGGCGTCGCGCGTGCCGGACAGGGCGAGCCTTTTGTCATCACCAAACAGGAAGAAGCGGCGGTCGCTTCTGAAAATTTCCGTAAATATATTGCCTCGCCGCTTTTGACTGACATTGCGGTTTCTTTCAATGGATTTAAGGCCTATGACATCGAACCGGAAAAAATTCCGGATATGTTTGCCGAACGGCCGGTTGCCGTCATCGGCAAATGGCGCGGGAATCCGCAGGGCAGGATCACCGTCACCGGTCAAAACGGCAATCATAAATATTCTCAGGGATTTGATCTTGCCGGAATTGAACCTTCCGGTAAAAATGCCGCGCTCAAACAGTTATGGGCAAGAAAAAAACTTTTCTTTCTTTCAGATTTTAACACCCTGTACGGGGATACCGACAACAGGAAAGAGATCGTCAATCTTGGCATCAAGTACAATTTGCTCACGGCCCACACATCTTTTGTTGCCGTACATGAAGTTGTCCGCAATCCCGAAGCCCGGAGCCGGGATATCACGCAACCCCTGCCGCTGCCCGCGGGTGTATCTGAATTTGCCGTGGGGGGTGGGATGCAAAACACACCTGAACCGGAATTCTATCTACTTCTCCTCATGACCGTTTTGATCATCTTGTTTGAAGCCTTTAGAAAAATACGCAAGCCGGTAAAAAACGGGGTTTAGATCCGAAAATTTTCAACAAGGGGGGAAAATGAAAATATTGAATCAGCTTTCCGCAAAAAAAATTGCTTATTGTCTGCTGGTCTTATTTATTGCAGCAGGGCTGAAATACGAATACAGTCAATCCACAAGCGAAGACCTCACTTGGATTCTCGGCCCTACTGCATCCCTTGTTGAATTCCTGACCGGCGAACCATTCATCAAGGAAAAGAACATTGGATACGTGAGCATCCATCAGCGTATCGCGATTATTCCCAGCTGTTCCGGCATCAATTTTATGGTCACCGCATTTTGCATGTCGGCACTGGCACTCATTCTCTCCACAAATCGGAAACAACATCCGGCGCTTTGCATCATGGCCGGTTTTGCCGCCACCTATGGTATGACCGTTTACGCAAACAGTCTGCGCATTATTCTTTCCATCCATCTTTACCACGCTGACATTTACACCCCGTTGATCACACCGGGAAAAATTCATCGTCTGGCGGGCATTGCCGTTTATTTCATCTGTCTGTGCTTCCTTTATTTTGGCATTCAAAAAATCCCACCCTGCCCCAATCGTGTTGATGCAGATAGACAAAAAAATAAATTCGATAATTATCAAAGCACTTTGATCTCCTGCCTTGTCCCTTTGTTGTGGTATCTGCTGATCGTGCTGGTTCTGCCTGCCCTGAATCAGGCATTCGAGAAAAATCCCTCTTTATTTCAGGAGCATGCCATGTACGTCCTCCCCGTCAGTTTTTTCCTTTTTGTAATGATGTTTCTTCTGGTAATATGCTATAAATTAGTCAAACCGAAACAGGAACCGGACAGAATTGATGAAAGAGCGAATTCTCATCGTGGATGATGAACCGGCCATCGCGGACGCGATCCGTTACGTGCTGGAAACGGACGGATTTGAAACCCTGAGCCTCGCGGAGGGTAGTCCGGTTCTGCCCCTACTGCAAAGCGAGAGGATTGACCTGATCGTTCTGGATGTGGGACTGCCGGATATCAACGGATTTGATCTTTGCAGGGAAATCCGGAAAATCAGCGACACGCCGATCATGTTTCTGACGGCACGAACAACGGAAATCGACCGCATAGTCGGCCTGGAAATCGGCGCGGACGACTATGTGGTAAAACCCTTTAGCCCGCGCGAACTGGCCGCGAGAATCAAAGCGATTCTCCGACGTTCGAAACCCGGCCAACCGGCTGAAGCAGGTTCCCGCGCTTTCCAGGTCAATGAATCAAAACGGCAAATAACCTATCTTGGCAACCCGCTGGATTTATCAAATTACGAATACCGGATTTTGACCACGTTTATCAGGAGGCCCGGACACGTGTATTCTCGCGGTCAATTGATGGACCTTGCCTGGGACGTCCCGGAGGCCAGCATGGACAGGACCGTGGATGCACATGTCAAAAATCTGCGGGCGAAATTAAAGTCGATTGAACCGGACATCGAACCGATCGTCACTCATCGGGGCGCCGGATATTCCCTGAAAGAAAATTTATGAAAATTGGCATCCGCATCTTTGTCTGTTACCTGATTATTTTTGCGGCCTGCTTTTATTATTCAGCAAACTGGATGAAAGACAAGGTCCGATTTCGTTACCTGGAAGGGGTGGAAGACCCTCTTGTGGATCAGGCCAATATTCTGGCAACGATGGTGGGCAGCGATCTGGAAGCGAAGCAGTTCAGCACCGACCGGTTGTATCAGGTATTTGACGACATTTACTGCCGGCGGTTGTCTGCCAGAATCTATGAATTTGACAAAACAAATGTGGACATGAATATCTATATTACCGACAAAAACGGTAAGGTGATTTTTGACGCTCAAAACAGGGATCATGTTGGCGCCGATTTTACAAAATGGCGGGATGTCCGTCTGACGCTGGAAGGGGCATATGGCGCGCGATCCACAAGGGCAAGCATCGAGGATCCGAAATCATCCGTCCTTTATGTCGGCGCTCCCATCTATGTCCATGGCGACATCGCGGGCGTCCTGACGGTTGCCAAACCGACAACCAATATCAATAATTTTATCGCAAATTTCAAACCGGAATTCTACAGGGTGGTTTCCATCTCCATGCTGGCGGCAATTATTCTAAGCCTGCTTGCCTCGTGGTGGATCACGCTGCCCATCAAGCGTCTTACGCGCTATGCCAATGACATCGGGGAAGGAAAGAACGTCAATATCCCCAGACTTGACGCTACGGAAATCGGCGAAATGGGAAAAGCGTTTGAAAAAATGAAAACCACGCTTGAGGGGAAAAAATACGTAGAGCAGTATATTCAGACGCTTACACACGAGGTAAAAAGTCCCGTGTCCGCCATTGTCGCCGCAGCGGAGCTTCTGGAGGAAAAAATGGCTCCTCAACAGCAGACGAAATTCCTGGCCAACATCCGCAACGAAGCCGGCAGAATCAATGATATCGTTGAACGGCTCCTGGCTTTGTCAGCCCTGGAAAATCTTAAAATGCTTTCGGCAAAAGGAAAAGTGAACCTGCAGTCCCTTCTGTCTGAAGTCCTGGAAAGTAAACGGCCCCTGCTGAAACGAAAACAAATAGCCGTCGGGTGTGAAATACCGGTGGAAATCACTATTTCAGGTGATAAATTCCTACTGCATGAAACCCTGGCCAACCTCGTTCAAAACGCCATTGACTTCAGCGGGCAAAACCAGGAAATCCTCATCAGCGGCCGGCTGGAAAACAAGAACATTAAAATTATCATTGAAGACCGCGGCCCGGGCATTCCCGATTATGCTCTTGATAAGGTATTTGATAAATTCTATTCCCTGCAAAGGCCGGAGACAGGAAAAAAAAGTACCGGCCTGGGACTGAATTTCGTCCGTCAGGTGGCATCCCTTCACTCGGGTGATATTATTCTGGAGAACCGTGACAGCGGCGGAACCCGGGCCACTCTGAGTCTGCCTGTATAAAACGTTTCATCACAGATCACGCTGGCCAAACGGTCAGCGACTGTCTCATCCCCATAAAGGACGGCAGGGGTATCTAGAACCCTGAAATAATTATGGCGAATAAAATGATTCGAGGATTGTGTATTTATTGGATTGTTCACATGTAATATCAATCACTTATCCTGAAGGAGCCGGGACACAAAAATTTTGTTTGACAAAAAATGGGTTTGTCAGTAAGCATACGGCAATCGGTTGCCGTATGCCGTATGAGAAAAATATGAAAGAGTTTAACAAACCCGAAGATCTGGAACGCAGGGTAATCCTGATCCTGAAAATACTCCATGAAAGCACGGAGCCGCTCGGCGCACGCGTGATTGCCCGCCGGATGCTGGAACAAAATATACAACTCAGCGAACGGACGGTGCGATACCATCTTCAGATTATGGATGAGCGAGGACTTACCCAACTGGTGGGCCGGCGCGACGGCCGGATGATTACCGACAAGGGGAAAAGTGAAATATACGACGCCCGGGTACAGGATAAAATCGGCCTCTCCATTTCACGCATCGATGTTCTGTCCTTCAAAACGACTTTCGACGTCAAGAAGAAACGCGGCCTGGTGCCGGTAAACATCTCGTTTTTTCCAAAAGAGCAGTTTTCCAGAGCCCTGAAAATCATGAAGCCTGTTTTCGCAAAAAAACTGGCTGTCAGTTCCCGCGTGGCAGTGAGCCTACCCGGAAAAACCCTTGGCGATATCCTGGTGCCCGAAGGCAGGATGGGTCTGGCCACTATGTGCAGCATTGTGATCAACGGCGTGCTGCTCAAACACGGCATCCCCATTGATTCCAAGTTTGGGGGCATTCTCCAGATGAGAAAGGGTGAGATTCTGAGATTTGTTGAAGTGATCCACTATGCCGGATCTTCGCTTGATCCGTCGGAGATTTTCATTCGCGGCAAGATGACTTCTGTTTCACAGGTGGCTACGGAAGGCGAAGGAAAAATCCTGGCCAATTTCCGTGAAATCCCCGCCTTAAGCAGAAACCTGGTCAATCGCGTGATCGATGATTTTGACCAGGCCGGCATTCACGGTGTCTTATCCATAGGCAACACGGGGCATCCCGTGTGTCAGACCCATGTGGACATGAACAAGATCGGAATGATTCTGATCGGCGGCTTAAATCCGGTGGCCGCGGCCTGTGAGGCAGGCTTTGATGTGGACAACAAGGCCATGTCTACTGTGATGGAGTATGAAAAAATGCAGGATATTGAAGGAATTAAAATATAGTAAAAAATGCTTTTTTTTAACGAAGGCATCGGTCAAAAATAAACGATTTAAAAGGGGAAGAATACTATGTCAGTCATTAAGGATGTTATCGCAAAAGTGAAGCAGACCGATCCAAACCAGCCCGAGTTTCATCAGGCTGTTGAGGAGGTTATGGAAACACTGGAACCTACGGCTAAAAAGCATCCGGAATTTGTCAAAGCCAATATCTATGAACGAATCGTGGAACCGGAGAGAGCCATGCAGTTTCGTGTTCCCTGGGTGGACGACAAGGGCAATGTGCAGGTTAACCGCGGATTCCGCGTCCAGTACAACAATGCCATCGGTCCTTTCAAGGGCGGTATCCGTTTCCATCCGTCCGTCAACCTGGGTATCATTAAATTCCTGGGGTTTGAACAGATTTTCAAAAACGCTCTTACCACCCTGCCCATGGGCGGCGGCAAGGGCGGATCCGACTTTGACCCAAAGGGAAAATCAGACGGGGAAGTAATGAGATTCTGCCAGGCGTTTATGCGCGAGCTTTATCGCCATATCGGCGCGGATGTTGATGTCCCTGCCGGTGACATCGGTGTGGGCGGCCGCGAAATTGGCTACATGTACGGCTACTATAAGAAAATCCGCAATGAACACACGGGCGTTCTCACCGGCAAGGGTCTGGATTACGGTGGAAGCCTGGTCCGCCCGGAAGCCACCGGCTACGGAACAGCCTATTTTGCTGCGGAAATGCTGGCCACCCGCAACCTGGACTTCAAGGGGAAAACGGTCGCGATCAGCGGCGCGGGCAACGTGGCACAGTTTGCCGTGGAAAAAGTCAACCAGTTGGGCGGCAAGGTCATATCGCTTTGTGATTCATCATCCTGTATCATAGACGACGCCGGAATTGACGAAGACAAGTGCAGTTACGTGCTCGACCTGAAAAACGTCAGACGCGGCCGAATCAGCGAATACGCCGGGAAATACAAAAAATCCGCCACCTGCTATGAAGGAAAGAACGTCTGGGACGTTATCCGCGAACAGGGCATTAAAGTGGACATTGCACTGCCCTGCGCGACGCAGAATGAAATCAACGGCAAAAACGCAGCAGCGCTGGTGAAAAACGGTTGTTACTGTGTGGCCGAAGGAGCCAACATGCCTTCCACACCGGAAGCAATAAAAATCTTCCAGGAAAAGAAAATCCTGTACGGCCCCGGCAAGGCAGCCAACGCCGGCGGCGTGGCCACTTCCGGCTTGGAAATGAGCCAGAACAGTCTGCGGCTTTCCTGGACGCGCGAAGAAGTTGACAATCGCCTGCTGCTGATCATGAAGAGCATTCACAAAAATTGCTATGATACAGCGGAAGCCTACGGCAGGAAAGGTGACTATGTGGTGGGCGCAAACATCGCCGGATTCACGAAAGTGGCCAAAGCCATGCTGGCTTATGGTGTGGTGTAAAAAAAGTCTGGCAGGCTGTAGACTACTAGGCTATTAGGCTTCGAATGGTCAGGCTCACGTGTTGTGCGCCCTGTAAAGAGATTTATCAGGGAACGGTTCTTAACGTGACCGTTCCCTGAATATCCTGTAATCAAATGAAGGAAGTCAGGAGCATGGTATGGATTTAAAATCAAAATCCTACGAGAAAATAAAACAGCTGATTGAAAAAGGTGCAGATATTCCCCATCCCGGAACCCTTGATATTGGCGATGAGGTCAATGTCGATCAGATTTCCGGCAAAGGGGTCCGGATATATCCGGGTTGCCGGATTTACGGAAGCAAAACCCTCATATCAGCCGGCTGTCAATTGGGCTATGAAGGACCGGTAACCATTGATAACTGTCAGCTGGGCGTAAAAGTTGATCTGAAGGGAGGCTTTTTCAGTAAATCCGTATTTCTGGAAAAAGCAAACATGGGCATGGGCGCCCATGTCAGGGAGGGATGCATCCTGGAAGAGGAAGCCGGCGGAGCTCACACCGTCGGATTAAAGCAGACCATTCTTTTCCCCTTTGTAACGCTGGGCAGTCTGATCAACTTCTGCGACTGCTTCATGGCCGGCGGCACAAGCCGCAGCAATCATTCTGAAGTGGGAAGCTCTTACATCCATTTTAATTTCACACCGGAAGCGGATAAAACAACCCCCTCCCTGCTGGGGGATGTTCCCCGGGGGGTAATGCTGAACCAGCCCCCTATTTTTCTCGGCGGGCAGGGAGGAATCATCGGTCCGGTGCGTCTGGGTTTCGGCAATGTCGTGGCGGCAGGCTCCATTCTGCGTCATGATTATCCTGGGGACAATCAACTGATCTTTGAAAAGTCCCCCTCAAGCACATCTAAAGACTATATTCCGTTCATGTACCCGAATTTCAGTCGGATCATCAAAAATAATATTCTTTATCTGGCGAACCTGACGGCCCTGGAAGCGTGGTACACACAGATAAGAAAACCGTTTCTAGAAACCAGGGAATTCGGTTCTCTGATTTATGCCGGTCTTCTGGAGCAGCTTTTGGCATCGAAAAAGGAGCGCCTTAAAAGATTAAAAGCGATGGCGGGAAAGGTTACTGCATCGTCCACCGAAAAGGACGGCAAAAGAAATGAACTGTTTGATCAGATCGGTTGGCTCGAAGAACTATTCACAGGGAAAATGCCGGAGGTTACGGCCGCGGCAGAAAAACCACAAGAGGAATTTCTGAACGATTTTGAAAAGACCGTGAAAGACAAGAGTACCGACTATATATCAACCATCCAGAATCTTCCGGCAGAGGTTTCGGGAAAGGGTGTAACGTGGTTAAACGGCTTCGTGAATGCCCTTGCACAAAAGGCCGCTCAGGCTCTGCCGTCAACAGATTTATGAAAAACCGAACATCGAATCATCGGCAAAAGTTGAATCATTGCAAAAAGGAGAAAGTCAATGGGTAAATTATTTGGAACCGACGGGATCAGAGGCGAAGCAAACCGTTATCCCATGACAGCTGAAATTGCCTTTGGAGTTGGACGGGCGATGGTGCATTTATTTAAAAAGGAAGGGCACCGCGCCGTGATCATTATCGGAAAGGACACGCGGCTTTCCGGGTACATGCTGGAAAGTTCCCTGTTGGCCGGCGTAAGCTCTATGGGGGGGAATCCTTATCTTGTCGGCGTGCTGCCCACACCGGGAATTGCCTTTATCACCCAGAGCATGCGTGCAGACGCAGGCGTTGTGATCTCTGCATCGCATAACCCGTTTCAGGACAATGGAATAAAAATTTTTGGCAGTAACGGCTATAAACTTACTGATGAACAGGAAGAAACGATCGAAGACCTGATTCTGAATGACAGGCTCAATGAATACCTACCGCCGGCAGGCGGCATCGGCAAAGCTTTCCGGCTTGAAGGGGTGATCGGCCGTTACATCGTGTTTGTAAAAAACACATTTCCCCGTCAACTTTCCATGGAAGGAATGAAAATTGTTCTGGACACTGCCAATGGTGCTACCTATCGGGTGGCACAGGATACATTTAATGAACTTGGAGCGGATGTTGAAACGATTCACAAGACGCCAAACGGCACAAATATAAACGACCAGTGCGGTTCCCAGCATACAGAACGCCTGAGGAAGATGGTCGTCGAAAATGGCGCGGCTATCGGGCTGGCTTTCGACGGGGACGGTGACAGACTCATTGCCGTGGATGAAAAGGGCAACGAGATCACGGGAGATCAGATCCTCATTATCTGCGCAAATATTCTGAAAAAAGAGGGCAAGTTAAAAAACGACCTGCTGGTCAGTACGGTGATGAGCAACCTGGGGTTAAGAATTGCCTGCAGGAAGTATGGTTTTAAACACCATGCCTCCAAAGTGGGAGATCGCTATGTTCTCGAAGATATGCTGCGGCTTGGATCCATCATCGGAGGAGAGGAAGCAGGGCACATGATTTTCCTCAGGCATCACACCACGGGCGACGGGATTGTTGCCGCTCTTCAGCTGGTTGCCGCAATGATTAAAGAAGGTAAGCCGCTTTCCGAACTGGCGCGCATGATGGATATTTTTCCTCAAAAACTGATCAATGTGGATGTCAAAAGGAAACCGGACATTGACAAAGTTCCCAGGCTTATGGAAGCCATCAGGCAGGCAGAAAAAGAACTGGGTGAAGAAGGGCGAGTTCTGGTCCGGTATTCAGGCACCCAGAATATGTGCCGTGTCATGGTGGAGGGTCCTTCCGACACAGTGACGGCAAAGTATTGTCAGCAGCTTGCTGACGTCGTCAAAAGTGAACTTGGATAAGACAGGAGAACACATCATGGGAACAACCATTTGGGTGACAAGAGATTTCGAGCACATGAGTGAAGTTGCCTCAAGACTTGTCATCAAAAAAACTGCAGAAATCCTCAAAAAGAAAAAAGAGGCTGTTTTGGGGCTGGCCACGGGAAACTCGCCAACGGGCCTCTATAAACACTTCGCCCGGGCAGCCGACAAGGGTCTTTTTGATTCCGGCCGGATCCGCAGTTTCAACCTCGATGAATACGTCGGCCTACCCGGTGATAACATTCAGCAGCGGGTGCTGCATCCCGAAAGCTACGCTTATTTTATGATTCAGGAGCTTTTCAGCCATCTGAAGAAGAAATTCATTGAAACGCTTGTTCCCTACGGATCGTTGATTGACCAGAAAAAACTGATCCGGGAATTAAAAGAAAATAAAAGCGACTGGGAATTCAAGGGAACCGACGCTGGAAAATCCATCGCCATCAAGGCAAAACCGTCATCCGAATACCTATTCTGGATCCGGAAAGAAATCCTGGGCGGATACGCCCGAAAACTTAAAGCCG
>JAQVLL010000315.1 GCA_028704195.1 Smithellaceae bacterium | reverse complement strand
ATAAATATATTGTAAAGAGAAGAGGTTAATAAAACGTGGCACGTTCGATCAAAAAAGGTCCTTATATTGAAGAAAGCCTGCTGGCCAAGGTTAGAAAAATGGAAGCCGAAAACAGCAAGAATGTCATCAAGACTTGGTCGCGGCGTTCAACCATAACACCCGAGTTAATCGGGTACACGTTTGCCGTGCATAACGGGAAGAAATTCATTCCCGTTTATGTGACAGAAAATATGGTGGGTCATAAGATGGGCGAATTCGCGCCGACGAGAACTTTTTATTCCCATTCCGGTGACCGGAAAACAAAGGTTAAAAAGTAATAATTGATGCGCCAACGGTCAGGTTTGGAGTTGATGAGATATGGAAGCAAAAGCAGTTGCAAAATATATTAGGATGTCGCCTCAAAAAGTCAGGCTGGTTGTTGATCTGATTCGAGGGAAAAAAGTGCAGGAAGCACGGAATATCCTGCTCTATACCAGGAAGTACTCGGCGGGTATTATTGCCAAGGTCTTGAAATCCGCCGTAGCTAATGCGGCACAGAATCCTAATATTGACGAAAATACCCTTTACATTAAAGAAATATTTGTTGATCAGGGACCATCTTTAAAAAGATGGCGGGCCAGGGCGCAGGGAAGAGCGGCGAGTATTAAAAAGAGAACGTCACATATCACCGTTGTAGTGGATGAACGATAAGGAGGAACGATATTGGGTCAGAAGGTTAACCCGGTAGGATTACGATTAGGGTATATCAAAAAGTGGCAATCCGTATGGTTTGCCGAAAAGAACTACAGCGGCATGCTGCTCGAAGACTTGAAGATCAGAAAATACCTGAAGAAAAAGCTTTATCATGCCGGTATTTCTCATATTGAAATTGAACGTGCAGCCAACAAGGCCAAAGTCAACATTTATGCAGCCAGGCCGGGCGTTATTATCGGGAAAAAAGGATCAGAGATAGAGAAGCTTAAAGCGGAAATCGAGAAATTTTCGCAGGCTGAAATTATCGTCAATATACTGGAAGTGCGCAAACCGGAAACGGATGCCCAGCTGGTGGCTGAAAATGTTGCCATGCAATTGGAAAGACGTGTTGCGTTCCGGCGTGCCATGAAAAAATGTGTAGGTTACGCCCTGAAGTTTGGAGCCAAAGGCATCAAGATCACCTGTTCCGGGCGGCTCGGCGGTGCTGAAATGTCCCGCTCCGAATGGTACCGTGAGGGAAGAGTTCCCCTGCATACGCTTCGGGCGGATATTGATTATGGTTTTATTGAAGCCCACACGGCGTATGGTTTGATCGGTGTTAAGGTTCTCATTTTTCACGGAGAAGTTTTGCCTGCAAAAAATGAAAAACAGGCATGATTCCAACAAGAGTCCGGATCACGAAAGATTACGGTGAAGGAAAGCGGGAGTTTTAGATTATGTTGATGCCAAAACGGGTAAAATATAGAAAATTGCAAAAAGGCCGCATGGGAGGAAAGGCGACCAGGGGCGGTACCATCGCTTTTGGCGATTATGGATTACAGGCGGCTGAATGCGGGTGGGTTTCCGCAAGGCAGATTGAAGCGGCGCGTGTTGCGATGACGCGTTATGTAAAACGTGGCGGTAAAATCTGGATTCGTGTATTTCCGCACAAGTCGATTACGAAGAAACCGGCCGAAACCCGGATGGGCAAAGGAAAAGGCGCTCCGGAAGGATGGGTGGCCGTTGTGAAACCCGGATCGGTTCTCTACGAAATGGAAGGCGTAACCAGGGAAGTAGCCAAAGAAGCATTTCGTCTTGCTTCCCACAAGCTGTCCATTTCAACAAAGTTTTTATCAAGGGAGATATCTGATGAAAATTAAAGAAATCAGAGGTCTCGGCATTAACGAGCTTCAAACAAAAAACGGGGAATTGGCGGAAGAACTCTTTCGGTTGAAGATTCGGCATGCATCGGGGCAACTGGAATCAACCGCGACGCTGGGCCACATTCGCAAGGATATAGCCCGCATTGCAACGGTGCTGAAGGAAAAGGAGGCCGCAGGTTAATATATATGGCTGAAAGAAGCAACAAGCGCACAGTTAAAGGTGTGGTCGTCAGTGACAAGATGGATAAAACCATCGTGGTGAAAGCCGAAAGATTGGTCAAGCACCCTGTGTTTCACAAATATGTCCGCAGGCACGTGAAATATAAAGCTCATGATGAACAGAATCAATGCAAGACAGGGGATACCGTGTTAATCATTGAAGCAAGGCCGATGAGCAAGGATAAACGCTGGCGGATGCTGGAGATTCTGGAAAAGGCGAAATAGAAACCTGTCTGGTTGGGCAGACAGCTTGTGATAGTGGAGTTTATTTATGATTCAGATGCAGACAGTTCTAAATGTTGCCGATAATTCCGGCGCCAAGAGAGTCGCTTGTATTAAGGTTCTGGGCGGTTCGAAGCGTCGTTTCGCCAGTCTGGGCGATGTCATCGTGGTTGCGGTAAAAGAGGCAATTCCGAATTCCAAGGTTAAAAAAGGCGATGTCATGAAGGCGGTCATTGTCCGCACTGTAAAAGAGGTGAGACGGCCGGATGGATCTTATCTTAAATTTGACGACAACTCCGCTGTTCTGATCAACAATCAGATGGAACCGATCGGAACCAGAATATTTGGGCCTGTTGCACGTGAACTTAGAGCAAAGCAGTTTATGAAGATTATTTCTCTGGCACCAGAGGTTTTGTAAACTGTTTTAATGAGGGGAAAAATGAGTTTAGGCAGATTGAAAAAAGGAGACATGGTTAAAGTGCTTTCCGGTAAAGACAAAGGGAAAACCGGCAAAATTCTGAAAACCATACCCGAAAAAAACAAAGTGATCGTGGAAAAGATCAATGTGATCAAGAAGCATAAAAAACCTGATCAGAAAAGCAAGGGCGGTGTCGTGGAGAAAGAGGCGGCGATGAATGTTTCCAAGGTCAGCATTATTTGTGGCAAATGCAAAGAGGCGACCAGGATTAAAAATCGTATCCTTGAGGACGGCAAAAAAATTCGTATCTGCAGCAAGTGCAATGATGTTATCGATGTGGGTTAAGAAAAAATGGCAAGATTAAAGGAATATTATTTTAAAAAAGTGGTGCCGGCTCTGGTCAAGGAATTTGACTACAAGAATCCCATGCAGGTGCCAAGGATGGAAAAGATTGTTGTTAACATGGGACTGGGCGAGGCCATTTCAAACGTAAAAATTATCGATGGCGCCGTACAGGAAATGGCGATGATAACGGGCCAGAAGCCAGTCATCACCAAAGCGAAAAAATCCATTGCCACGTTTAAACTCCGCCAGGGAATGCCGATCGGATGCTCGGTAACGTTGAGAAAAGAAATAATGTATGAGTTTTTTGATCGCCTGGTAAACGTCGCATTGCCGAAAGTGAGAGACTTTCGGGGAATATCGCAAAGCGCGTTTGACGGCAGGGGGAATTATTCTCTCGGTCTTCACGAACAGATTATATTCCCGGAAATTGAATACGATAAAA
>JAQVLL010000314.1 GCA_028704195.1 Smithellaceae bacterium | reverse complement strand
CTAATGCTTATGGTTCTTCAAGCAAAAAGACTTCCCCCGATTGATCACACCAATTCTCAAAAAAATGCCGCCCGCCCCTCCGCCATTTTTTGTATCCAAATGTCGGAGGGGTTAGAGCGACGCTTTCAGCTTGGCGCTGGAGGGGTTTCTAATTATAACATTTCAAAAATACCGGCCGCGCCCATGCCGCCGCCGATACACATGGAAACGATACCGCGTTTTGAACCACGGCGTTTCATCTCGTGCAGAAGCTGAGCGGTCAGTTTGGCACCGGTGCATCCCAGCGGATGGCCGATGGCAATGGCACCGCCGTTGGGGTTAATGTCGCCCTTCCAGTAGCGGTCTTCAATACCGACTACACGGCAGGAATAAATGGCCTGTGATGCAAAGGCTTCGTTGATCTCAAAAACATCAATGTCCTTTGTCGTCAATCCGGCCAGTTTCAGAACTTTGGGAATCGCCGCGGACGGACCGACACCCATTTCCTCAGCCAGAACACCGGCTACTGCGTAATGTGTCAGTTTGGCAATGGGTTTCAGACCAAGCTCTTTGGCTTTCTCTGCCGACATCAGCATGGAGAAAGCAGCACCGTCCGTCATCTGGGAAGAATTAGCTGCCGTCACTGAACCACCCACCTTGAAAGGTGATTTCAATTTTGCCATATTTTCCAGTGTTGCCGGCCAACGCACGCCGTCATCCGTATCAAATGTCACATACTCTCTAATACGTTTGCCATTTTTGATCTTATATTTAGCGGCCTGGATCGGAATAATTTCTTCCTTGAACTTGCCGGCCTTGATGGCTTCATAAGCGCGGCGGTTGCTTTCCATACCCATCTTATCCTGATCTTCACGCGAAATATTATGATTCGCTGCGACATTTTCAGCCGTGTTGCCCATGTTGATATAAACATTGGGCATGCTATCCCATTTCCAATCCGGATGCGGACGCATGGCGGCGCCGCCCATTGGAATGTGCGTCATGGTTTCGCAGCCGCCGGCAATAATGATTTCCGACCAGCCGGCTTGAATCTTGGCCGTTGCATCGGCAATGGCCTGAAGACCGGACGCACAAAAACGGTTTACGGTCATACCGGAAACGGAAATCGGAAGACCCGCGCCCATAGCCAGGATTCTTCCCAAATTCATCCCTGTTTCAGCTTCCGGGAAAGCACAACCAACAATCACATCATCTATATCTTCAGGCTTTACCTGAGGCACTCTGGCCAGCAAGCCTTTGAGCACCTGGATTCCAAACTCATCCGCCCTGGTCTGGGCAAGGCCGCCTCTTCTGCGAGCGCCTGGACTTCTAACGGATTCAACAATTACAGCATCACTCATGATTTTCCTCCTTCATTTTCTAGAAGGCGCGGAGGCTTTTCTTGGTTTCTTCAAACCGCCGCGCATAGTTTCAAAATATTTTAGTTACGCAGCGGCTTACCTTTAGTCAGCATGTGCATAATCCGTTCGTGTGTTTTCGTCTCACCCATCAGGCTGAGGAAGGCTTCTCTTTCGAGGTCGAGGATTTCCTGCTCTGATACATAGGTTCCTTCCGCGCAGTCTCCACCGGAAAGAATGTGAGCTACTTTTCTGGATACGACGAGATCGAAATCGGAAATAAAGTTGCCGTAGCGCATATTCATCAGAATAGCGTCCGCCAAACCGCGGAAGTTCTCACCCATCACAGGAATCCGAGCGGGTCTGGGCGGTTTGTAACCGGCCACGTTTAAAGACAGAACAATCTGCTTGGCTTCGTAAATCTGCTGATCGCGGCTCATATTGATGGCTTCCGTCTTGCGGATATAACCCAGTTCCATGGCTTCCATCGCGCTGGTGGCGACTTTCGCCGTGGCGATATTTTCAAAAGCCTTGGCCATATGGTACTGCAGATTCAGGCCGGCTTCCACAACACCATCCGGAATACCTTCCGTCACCCGCACCAGAATTTCCTTGCAGCCGCCGCCCGCGGGAATGACGCCGACACCGACTTCAACCAGACCCATATAGGTCTCTCCGTTCGGCAGACAACGGGCACCGTGCATGGCAATTTCGCAGCCGCCGCCCAATGCCAGGCCGGCAGGAGCGGTTACAACGGGCTTTTCCAGGTATTTCATTCTCATATTGCCGTCCTGCAGGGCTTCAATGCTCTTCTCCAGCAGATCCCACTCACCCTTCTGCGCAGCCACCAGAACCGCAAACACATTTGCACCCGCACAGAAAGCGCGCTCATCATGATTGGCAATCACCATGCCCGCAAAGTCTTTTTCGACGATATCGCAGGACGCGGTAAGCATCTGGGTCAGAGGTTCGTCAATCGAATTCATCTTGGTATGGAATTCCAGGCAGGCCACGCCGTCACCGATGTCAATAAGGGTGGCACTTTCGTTTTCCTTAACAATCTTGCTGCGGCTTTTGAGATCGGGCAGCAGAATGATCTTGGAGTTTTCATCAATCTTGGCATAGCCCTTCTTTTCAAAGTCGTAGTAATATTTCCCGTCTGCCTTGGTTGCATAGAAAGATTCACAACCTTTCTTCAGCATCTCTTCGACTTTCTTGGGAACTTTCAATTTCAGCTTCTTCATAACTTCGATGGCTTCTTTGACGCCCACGGCATCCCATGCCTCGAAGGGACCCAGCTTATTATTGTAGCCCCACTTCATGGCGTTGTCGATAGCCATGATGTTATCGCAGATTTCACCGACCCGGTTGGCCGAATAAATGAACGTTTTGCACAAATAGGCACGCGCGAAATCGCCGGCCTTGTCATCTGCGTTGAATACGTGCTTAATGGAGTCGGCAACGTTTTCCATCTTCTTTGCAGCAGAAATAGAATCAAACTTCGGTTTGCCGGCCGGAACATATTCCATCGTGTCGATGTCGATCATCAACTTAACTCTCTTGCCGTTGGCATCCTTGGTTTTCTTGTAATATCCCTGCTTGGTCTTGTTGCCCAGCCACTTGTTTTCGATCATTTTCTCCAGGAAGGGTTCGGACTTGAAGGTATCCCTTGATTCATCATCCGGAACTGCATCATAGAGGTTTTTCCCGACATGGTATCCAACATCGAGGCCGACGAGGTCCATCGTACCGAAAACGGCTGTGCCCGGATGTCCGAGGGCCTTGCCGACGATCGCGTCCACTTCGTCAATTTTCAGCTTCTTTTCCACCATCAGTTTGATACAGTCAGACAGGTCAAACACGCCGATGCGGTTACCGACAAAGTTCGGTCTGTCTTTACAAATAACAACGCCCTTACCCAGGGTTTCCTCACTGAATTTCACCATGAAATCCACAACGTCTTTATCCGTTTGCTCGCCGGGAATGATTTCCATGAGTTTCATGTAACGCGGAGGATTGAAGAAATGGGTTCCCAGAAAACGTTTTTTCAGAGCGGGGCCGAATTTCGCACTGATGTCTTTAATGGGAATTCCGGAAGTGTTTGTTGAAACAATACAGGTCGGTTTGATCACTTTTTCCACTTTGGCAAAAAG
>JAQVLL010000313.1 GCA_028704195.1 Smithellaceae bacterium | reverse complement strand
GCCTAACAACAAAAGTAAAGTGGCGTCAGCCAGAGATGATGGATTTTTACTGATGATGGTGAATCATAAAATGGTGCCGAAGACTGGATTTGAACCAGCACAGGCGTACACCCACTAGACCCTGAACCTAGCGCGTCTACCAATTCCGCCACTTCGGCACGTGAGTTGTGCTCTATACCGAACCATGCGTTCTTGTCAAGATAAAATCCGCTTGAAATTAATGGCTAAAATGCTATGTTATAAAGATTATTCAAGGAGTTTTAGCGGCGCATCATGAAGATATTTGAAGGGATTGAAAACATAACCGGGGATTTCCGGGGGGCCTTTGTCACCATCGCCAATTTTGACGGCGTGCACCTGAGCCATCAGCATATCTGCCGTAAACTTGCGGCGGAGGCGAAAAAATCAGGGCAAAAATCACTGGTGATCACTTTCGATCCCCATCCCAAAATGATCCTGCATCCGAATATCCGGCCTTTTTACCTTATTACCACAAGGTCCGAAAAGATCACTTTGCTGGAGGGCTGCGGCGTCGATGCGACGGTCATTATTCCCTTTGACTTGAATTACTCAAAAATAACCGCCGAAGAGTTTGTACAGGATTTTCTGTGGAAAAAACTGGCCATTACGAAAATCATTATTGGCCACGATTATGTTTTCGGGCAGGCAAGACAGGGCAATGATGCTTTCCTGAAGGCCCGGGGGCGAAAGCTCGGTTTTGCCGTCGAAGTGATTACGGCGTTTAAAATCGATCAGGAAATTGTCAGCAGCACACTGATCCGAAACTGCATCCTGTCGGGAGACATCTCGGGTGTGACCAAACTTTTGGGGCGTTTTTACAATGTTGCGGGAACGGTCGTCTCGGGGGCGGGCAGAGGGACCGGCCTGGGGTATCCCACCGCCAATATCGAACCGGAAAAGGAACTGCTGCCGCCATCGGGTATTTACGCGGCATTTGTCATGGTCGATGGTAACCGATACATGGGGGCGCTTAATATCGGGGCAAAACCGACATTTGAAGATTACACATCCACGCTGGAGGTTTTCCTGGTGGATTACCGGGGAGACCTGCGCGGGAAAAAATTAAATGTTTTGTTTGTGGAGAAACTGCGGGATATCGTTAAATTTGACGGTCCCGAAAGCTTGAAGCGCCAGATCGCGGCGGACGTGGAAAAAACAAAGGAAATTTTAAAAAACAAATAATTCTGGAGGATATTGTATATGTTAAAAATTGCCATTGTGGGCGCGACCGGAATCGTCGGTCAACAGGCGATCGTCAGTCTGCTCGGACATCCCTGGTTTAAAATCAGCAAGCTGGTCGCCTCGGAACGCTCGGCTGACAAGAAATATATCGACGCACTGAGGGACGCCAACGGCTCCATTCGCTGGTGGTGCCCCGAGGAGCTCCCGGCGGATATCGCCAACATGGTTGTGGAAGAAGCGGCCAGCTTCGATCCGACTTCCGTGGATATCATTTTTTCGACCATGGACGCGGGTCCTGCCAAAGAGCTGGAGCCGAAATACGCGAAAACCACCCCGGTCATCAGCACTGCGTCGGCTTTTCGTTATGAAGCCGATACCCCGATTCTGGTGGGCGGCGTCAACATGGATCACGCGGCGCTTCTCGCCGTTCAGCAGAAAAACCGCGGGTGGAAGGGCTTTATTTCACCCAAATCCAACTGCACCATTGCCGGCCTGGTGGTTTCACTAAAACCGATCCTCGATAATTTTGGCGTGAAACAGGTCGTGGCAACATCGCTTCAGGCCATGTCGGGCGCCGGCAGGACCCCCGGTCTTTCCGCCATGGATATGACAGAAAATGTCGTTCCCTACATACCGGGAGAAGAGCCGAAAGTTGAAACCGAACCGCAGAAGATTCTGGGAAAATTCACCGGCAATGGCATTCAGGACGCATCTTTTGGTATTACCGCCACCTGTACCCGGGTGCAGGTTATCGACGGCCACCTGGTGGTCGCGTTTGTGCAGACCGAAAAACCCTGTTCACCCGAGGACGTGAAAAGGGTCATGATGGAATACGGCAGGGATTTTGCCGAGCTGCATCTGCCCAGCTCTCCCGCGCATCTGATTGACGTGACCGATGATCCGTTCCGTCCTCAGCCGCGTGTGGACCGAGACAAGGGCGGCGGCATGACCGTAACCGTCGGGCGGATCCGCAAGGATCCGATTATCGAAAACGGCATCAAATACGTCTGCCTCGCGCACAACACCAAGCTGGGCGCGGCCAAGGGCGCCCTGCAGACCGCGGAATACCTGGTGAAAAATTACTTGAAGCTGGTCTAGGCGGATTGATCGTTCGTGCAGGCCTCGTCTGTAATGAACGAAAGTATCATAACCAGAATAAATCGTATGTCATTCCGAACCGCCTAAGGCGCGTGAGGAATCTTGATACATTGTATTTATTGAAAACAAGATTTCTCCCTTCGGTCGAAATGACACATTTTGTTTAAGATTTCTCGTCGCTGCGCTTCTCGAAATGACAGGAAGTTGAAACGCTTTACTGTCAAGATTATGACACCGCAGGTATTATGCAAGGGTCTAAATGAAAGAGGGGATGAAAGTCGATCGACTTTTGTCCCCTCTTTCATTGCATTCATTCGCCTTGCGTCTGTTATGGGAAAACCAGACGCCGTTCTGAAAGATCATAAGGCGCTAAGGGTATTGTTCCGTTTAGCCCGGCAGGGTCAGTGAAAAATTTCAGTGCGGCGGACCAGGCATAGTATTCCTGAATGCCCGTTCCCGAGTCCCCGTCCCTATCCAGGCGTGCTTCCATCAAATTGCTCGCGTTGATCTCGGTTGTTCCAAGTGCATCAAGCTTCGGATGAAGCGATATACCGAGCGCTGTCAGCAATCCCTGTATACTGGGTGTAAGCAGCATATCCATTGTATATTTATCGATGATGACAGGATAGAGTAACGTCGTGTCATCGTCAATTGGTGTCATCGGACCTAAGCCTTCGCATTTATAATCGTCCCACGCGTATGTCTGCGCGCCGGTTACCGTTGTGTCATCATATGTGCATTTGAGACCCGAGAGACTCGAAAAATACGCAATATATTGTGGCAAAAGCAGTTGATAATCCATGATCGTAGCATTAAATTTACAAAGGTCCCACACTTCATTGCCGTATAGATACACCTTGAGCAGCGGATAGCCGGGCAAAAGCGGATTCTGGGTATCGTCCGTGGTGATCCCGAGGGGAACGATCGCAAAGAGATCGGCAAATGCAATCTCCTGACCCTGCTTGAAGGTGCCCCGGATCACACCGTTTGCAAATGCACCGATTGTCCGAACATCGCTTTCCGTCCCTACGTAACGGATGGAATCGGCAAGCAGGTTGCCCAGACCAAACTCCTGGGCGCTTCCGGGATCATTGAGGTCAAGACTCGAAGTGGCTACGATGTAGGATAGACTCAAATCTGTCAGACCTAGGCTTGTGCCCAGTGGGTCCAGAAAAGTGTTGTTGATAAAATCGTTC
>JAQVLL010000312.1 GCA_028704195.1 Smithellaceae bacterium | reverse complement strand
CCGCCCTTACCAGTCGCCTGGCCGGTATGGGCATTGTCACAGGGGCAAGATTCAGGATCGCCCAAGTCAGTGGCGGACTGATCGTTGTTCAGGTTTCGGGCACACGCGTTGCCCTGGGCCGGGGAGAGGCGTCAAAGATTTCCGTCTATAAAATAGACCCCGACGAGGCAGTCTGCGGACCGGCCATCGAAAAGGAAATCAACGTCGCGCTGGTCGGTCAGCCTAACGTCGGCAAGTCAACCATTTTCAACATCCTGACCGGCCTGTCGCAGCATGTCGGCAACTGGCCGGGTAAAACCGTCGAGAAAAAAGTGGGGGAACACCGTTCAGACCATCTGCTGATCCGGATTGTTGATTTGCCCGGTACATACAGCCTTACCGCGTTTTCCGAGGAGGAACGGGTTGCCCGCGATTTTCTTATTCAGGAAAAGCCGGATCTGGTCGTGCTGGTTCTCAGTGCCGCGGCACTGGAAAGAAGTCTTTACCTTCTGTCCGAAGTTTTGCTGCTCAACCGTCCGGTCATTGCTGCCGTCAATATGCTTGATGTCGCCTCCGGCCAGGGCACCCAGATCAACACCATAACGCTTCAGGAAAAACTGGGGATTCCTGTTGTCCCGATGGTGGCGAAGAAAAATAATGGTATCAGGGACCTGGTGGGACAGATTTCCGCTTTTGCCGTGGACGGTAGTAAAATGAAGCCGAATCAACCGGAAGTATCCACGGACCATCTCCAGATTTACCGGCAGATTTTAGAAATCGTTCGTCCGCTGGTTCCCCAACCCTATACACCCGAATGGACTGCCGTTAAAATCATGGAAGGCGATCCGGAAGCCTCCGCCCTGATTGAAAAGCTTGCCGATCAAAACGCCTGGAACACCATCCAGAACCTGTTGAGCGAGCACGAAGATGCGTTGCACGCCGTTGTCAATGGCCGCTATGACTGGATTGAACAAATCAGCCGCGCGGCAATGTCGCAGTTCAAAATGGGGCAGGTGGTCCTGACCGATCGGATTGACCATGTCCTGACGCGCCCGGTGTTTGGCATTCCCATTCTGCTCGCGGTCATGGCAATCGTCTTCGGGCTTACCTACAGCGTAGGGATTCCGCTACAAAACTGGATGAATGAAGGCATTCAGCATCTTGTCAAAATGATTAGTCCCTGGACAGCCGGTTGGCCCTTGTGGCTGCATGGCCTGCTGATCAACGGTGTGATCGGAGGAGCAGGTTCCGTGCTGACCTTCCTGCCGGTTCTGCTCATTTTCTTCGCGATTATGGCATTTCTGGAGGATGTCGGCTACATGGCACGCGCCGCGTTTGTCATGGACCGCATCATGCATCTGGTCGGATTGCACGGCAAAAGCTTCATTCCCATGTGTCTTGGGTTTGGCTGCAACGTGCCTGCTGTTCTGGGCGCGAGAATCATCGAAACGCGTAAGGCCCGCATGATCACCCTGCTTCTGATTCCGTTTGTTCCCTGCACCGCAAGGCTTGCCGTTCTGACACTGATTTCGGCCGCTATTTTCGGTTCGAAGGCCGCCCTTGTTTCCTGGTCCATTCTGGCGCTGAACATTGCTGTGCTGGGCATCGCGGGCGTTCTGGTCAACAAAACCCTGTGGAAGCAGGATGCGCCTTTCATCATGGAGCTGCCGATTTATCACAGCCCGGACGCCAGGGCTATCTTGATGGTGATCTGGTCCAGAATCATTGCCTTTGTCCGTAAAGCGGGAACGATCATCCTGGCCGTTTCCGTCATCGTCTGGCTGATTTCCTACTTTCCGGCGGGCACGGTGGAAAAAAGCTGGCTTGCCTCGCTGGGCAGGCTGATTGAACCGCTGGGCGTTCCGCTGGGTCTGGACTGGAAGATGATTACCGCGCTGCTGACGGGACTCGTCGCCAAGGAAACTGTCGTTGCTACACTCGGTGTTCTGTATTCCGTCGGAGAAGAAGGATTGGCCGACGTGCTTCCTACCGTCATGAGCCATGCCTCTGCCGCGGGATTCCTGGTGGTGATGATGCTTTTTGTCCCCTGCGTTGCGACCATCGCTGTTCTGCGACAGGAAATGAACAGTAGCAAATGGTTTTA
Organism: Smithellaceae bacterium; assembly: GCA_028704195.1. Taxonomy (GTDB): domain Bacteria; phylum Desulfobacterota; class Syntrophia; order Syntrophales; family Smithellaceae; genus UBA8904. The sequence goes on along the minus strand of JAQVLL010000312.1, from coordinate 1,414 downwards.
TTCCACCATCATCATGATGCTGATCGTTTCTTATCTGGGCGGCATGGCGGCATATCAATTGGTTAGGCTATTAGGCTTTTAGGCTACTCAAGCGTATTTTTATCAAAATCGGGAGGCGTGTTATGGAAGATGTCTTAACGGCTTGCACGATAACAGTCAATATTCCTGTGGCCTGGGGCGAAATGGACGCCATGGGACATGTCAATAACATTATTTATTTTCGGTATTTTGAAACCGTGAGGATCGAATATTTCAACCGTCTGAACATGATGGATTACCAGAATCAATGGGGCATAGGGCCGATTCTTGCTTCAACCGAATGCCGCTTCAAGATGCCCCGGCAATACCCTGATGTGGTCATTGCCGGCACCAAAATATTGAGCATGGAAGAAGACAGATTCATCATGGGATACGAAGTATTTAGCACCAAACACAAGAGAATTGCCGCTGACGGCGAAGGAGTTGTCGTAACCTATGACTACCGCAATAATAAAAAAATTTCCATTCCGGATGACCTTCGCACACAGATTATGGAGTTGGAAAAGATGAAAACAGGTGGGTAGGTTATTAGGCTGTCAGACTGTAGACTATTAGGTCTATTTTGTAGGCCTCCGTCCTTATGGAATCGGCGCGTTCCGCGCCGCACCTCTTAACCTAACAGGCTATTAGCCTACAGGCTAATAGCCTAATAGCTTTCTGCAAGATTTATATCCATGATTTGGATTATAGAGACGCGGCCAGCACAGCTGCGCCGATCGCTCCGTTGACCTGCATATAATCGGAGACTTCAATTTTGACGCCGAGCTTTTGCCCCATTGCGGCAACGACTCCGGGATTTCGGGCGACCCCGCCCGTCATCATAACGGGTTCCTGAATGCCGATTCGCGCCAGCATAGCGGAGACACGGGCCGCGATGGATTCATGGATACCGGCAATGATGTCCTGTCTTTTTTCGCCGCGGGCGATGAGCGAGATCACTTCCGATTCCGCAAAGACCGTGCACAAACTGCTGATCTTTGACGGCAGTTTTGATTGCAGCGACATTGTCCCGAAATCATCCAGGTTGACTTCAAGCGCCCGTGCCATTACTTCCAGGAAGCGTCCAGTCCCGGCGGCGCACTTGTCATTCATGACGAAATTTTTAACTTTCCCTTTTTCGTCCAGTACCATGGCCTTGCTGTCCTGTCCGCCAATGTCAATGATCATTCTGATTTTCGGATTCAGGAAATAGGCCCCCGCGGCATGCGCCATGATTTCCGTAAAGGACCGGTCGGCGAACTTCACTGAATTGCGGCCGTAGCCGGTGGAAACAACTTTAGAAATGGACGATGTGTCCAGGCCGGATTCGGCAAGAACATCTTCATAAACTTTTTTTCCTGCAGCTTCTGCGTTATACCCGGTAAAAATTATTTTT
>JAQVLL010000311.1 GCA_028704195.1 Smithellaceae bacterium | reverse complement strand
TTTCCCCTGGCACATACTGCTATTGCCTTCCTCCTTGAACCAACAGGCAATAGCAGGCACATCATCATGATCTTTTCTGATCATTGCAGAAATTTCGGTTTCGGGCAGATGATTTTCAGAGTTTCGAAAACAGCGAAACACCTGTCCGGTTTGCAAAGCTCTACTTCTTAACCTTCCCTGAAAGAAATTCAGCTTTTGTATATTCAGGATTCGGATAAGCATAAAATCCCTTTTTTGTCATGGCCCCAAGCTCACCCCTGTCCACATACTGCTTCAGAAAATCCGCATTGACCTGCATCTGGTCAGCTGGGATATCCTGTGTATTGCGAGCCCAGTAATCGTTGACGTGCCACACTGTTTTAAGTCCCATCTGGTCCATCATACCGAAGGGCCCTATGGGCATGCGCATTACCCCCATCCATGCCCTGTCAACGTCTTCGACACTGGCAACGCCTGTGGTCACGAGCGTCAGGGCTGCTGTGCAGATGCTGGAAAGCATTGCGTTAAAAACATATCCGTTGTTCTCCCGATGAAGCATGATGGCGATCTGGCCGATGCTTACGGCAAAGTCATGCACAACCTCAACAACCGCCGGGTCCGTTCCCGGGTGCGGCATAACATCCACGACATTGGTGGTACGCACGTCATGGAAATGAAGCGCTATTAACTTTTCAGGCCTGCCTGTGGCCGCGGCAAATTTCGAAGGCATGAGAAGCGACGTGTTGGTGGTGAAAAGGGTGCGTTCCGGACAGAGCTCATGGAACTGTGCAAAAACTTTTGCCTTGATTTCCGGATCCTCGGGCACGGATTCGCTGATCAAATCAGCGTCCCTGGCCGCTTCCTCCGGATTCGACGTGACGGTGATGCGACCCATGATCTCTTTGAGCTGCGCTATGGTTATTCTTTGTGCGGGAACAAAAAATGAAGACCCGAGTTTTTCGATGCGCTTTATGGAATGACTCAATATTTCATCCGAGAGGTCATAGAAAGTAACATGGTATCCGTGCATGGCGCACACAAAGCCGATTTGCTGGCCCATGGTGCCTGCACCCAGAATGAGCACCTTTTTAATGTCTTTAAGTTCCATTTGCTTCCCCTTTCCTTTTCCGGAGACAACGCCGGTTATAGTTAAATTGCCGCACAGTTGTACCATATATCAAGTCCAAGTTCAAAGTCAGAAACAATACTCCACGTTCATCATCATGCAGGCCTGATCCGACCATACCTTCACACCGTTATCCCAGCTTTGATCGATGCCGTACGCATCATGCTGCCATTGATGGGAACCTGTGGAGCGAATCCGGATATAGTCCATTTCAAAGCCCGCGCTGATATTGTCGGTCAATCCGACTTTGATGCCGACAGATGCATGCAGGGCACCGCCTCTGGTTTTTTCATAGGTCATACGGGACCCACCGTCTCCTCTGAGCAAGTGCTCATCGCTGTTGTTCCCCTCAACATAGGCCCAATCCAGCTGGCAGATCACTTTCAAGCGCGGGAACCTGATATGTTTTTCCATGTCATAAACCGCCTTGATTCCGAGAAAGTAAAGCCAATAGGTCTGTTTAAAATGGATAATATTTCCAAACAGGGGCTCGGGGGGGGTGTCGCTCCAAGGGGCCGGATACATCTGTACACCATTATGGACAAGAAAGTCCAGATACTGCCAGCGTACTCCCGCAACTGGACGCATGTCAAACCACCGAGGCAATCTCAGCCAGTCGCCGATCTTCAAATCGACATCGACGTGCGCCATGTAGCTCGGCTGCAAACGGCACTGTGCTTCCGAATAGATATCCTTGATCCAGAAATATTCATTCTCGCTCCAGTCTGAATCCTTGAACGAAAGATCAGATTCCATGGGAACGGTTGCCGATACCTCCACTCCCGCCGATAAGCGTGAAAAACTTCTCCTGAATTCTCCTCCAGCCCACCACGTGTTCATGGGAAATTCCAGGCGGCTAAGAGGTTCCTGAAAAGGAGGCTCCAGGTTGCCGAACTCATAGGAAGTGTGGCTCACGAAATAACGTTTTACATACAGTTTGGCCAACCATGGTTTGTCCGTCGACGGTGTTTTCCCGGCTACTGTCTGCTGACGCTTCTGCTGATCCGGACTGTCACTGACATCTTTCGTTTCCCGGTCATCCGGACGAAGGTTCATTTCAGGGATCAGGGTGTATCCGTCATTTTTCCCTTCCTCTATTTGCGCAAAACAAAATGAATAAAAACATGAAATAAAAACTGCTGTATAAGAAAACACGATACTTTTCTTTATGCAGGATATCATTTTGGAACCCTTCTCGTTTTGATGCTTATGAACAATAATCTTTATCTCAAACAATATAACCTGTGTTCACGCGGCACAAGGTTTTCCCGGCTGCCAGATCATTTCTCCCCTAAACTAATTAGGTTAAGATGAAGTAAGGAATTAAGCACTATGTCTTTTACCTGTTTATTATCCAATTTTAAAGAAAAAATTGAAAACATATTGACGGATTGTTAATAAAAGTGATATTTAAGAAACTTGTTTTTATATCAATCACTAGGGAGACCATATATGCCAGTCAAAAAAGAGAGCACCCGAAAAAGTGCGGCAAAAAAAGCTGTTACAGCGGTTCAGAAAACAAAAAAACCCAACCTTAAGGAATTTCTCGACAGGGTTGAGAAAAAAGCTTATGAGCTTTACCAGGAAAGAATCATCTCAGGCGCGCCCGGCGACGATATCTCCGACTGGTTCCAGGCCGAAAAAGAAATGAAAAAAATATACAAACTATAATCCGCCGTTTTTATGTCAGCCTTACTGCGCAAAATTTTCCGAAATCTGTTTTTCAAAGATTCTGCAAAGCCATTTTGAATGGTTATACAGAAAGGTGCCTGTTTGTCCTTGACTTACACGAAAGGGTTCCTTTATACTGATTGTGCATGACAGCCGGTTCCTGTAAATTCTTTCTTGCCGGGAGGAAACGAATCATGAGCAACAGAAAAAAACGGCCGCTGAATCTCCTGGATCATTATAATTATGTCGAAACAAAAATTGCTACCGAGGCGACGCGCCGGACGCTGGTATTGATACTTGCGGGCGGAGAAGGCTCCCGTCTGGGAGAATTAACAAAATGGCGCGCTAAACCCGCCGTTCCCTTCGGCGGCAAATACCGCATGATCGATTTCCCCCTTTCGAACTGCGTCAACTCAGGTTTGCGCCGCATCGGTGTGCTCACACAGTACAAGGCACATTCGCTAATACGGCATCTGCAGCATGCCTGGAGTTTCATGAGGGCGGAAATCGGTGAATTTGTAGAGATCATTCCCGCCCAGCAGCGCATGGGCAAAGAATGGTACCGCGGAACGGCTGACGCCCTCTATCAGAACATCGACATCATCCATCGCCACTCGCCCGATTATATACTGGTGCTTGGCGGCGACCATATCTACACCATGGATTACTCAAAGATACTGATGCAGCACGTCCAATCAAAGGCAGACATGACCGTTGCGTGCATTGAAGT
>JAQVLL010000310.1 GCA_028704195.1 Smithellaceae bacterium | reverse complement strand
ACTTTGGCCCGGAACTGAAACGCGCCGGTTACGACGGCATCATCATCACCGGTAAAAGCCCGCATCCGGTCATTCTTTCGATCACCAACAACCAGGCTGAAATTGCTTCCGCCGACCATCTCTGGGGCAAAGATATCTACGAAACAACCGACCTGCTGAAAGCTCCCGATAAGAATATCAAGGTGTTGGCCATCGGACCGGCGGGGGAGAATCTGGTCCGGTTTTCATCCATCGGAAACGATAAAGCGCACTACATAGGACGCACGGGCCTGGGCACCGTGATGGGCTCCAAAAACCTCAAGGCCATCACCGCGCGGGGAAACCAGGCGCCCGGGAAAGCCGATGAAGTCAAGTACAAGGAAATGTTTAAGGCCGCCATTGCAGAAATCAAGGATTCCGCCTTTGCCGAGTCTCTGCATCTGATGGGTTCGGACGCTGCCATGGATCTTGGCACCATGACGGGCGATGTCCCCTTTAAGAACTGGTCGGGTGCTGAAGATCCTGAAATATCTTCCAAGCTGAGCGGCCCGACGCTTTCGGAGCAATATCTGACAAAAGCCCACGCCTGCTCCAATTGTCCGGTAGCATGCAAACGCGTGGTTGCCGTCAAGGACGGACCTTACAAGACCGAAGAAGGCCCCGGACCGGAATATGAGACCTGCGGTACTTTCGGAACGATGATCATGAATAGCGATCTGGCCGCTGTCATCAAAGCCAACGAGCTGTGCAACCGCTACGGCATGGATACCATCAGCACCGGCGCGACTATTGCCGTGTCCATGGAACTCTTTGAAAAAGGAATCATCAACGCCGAAACGGCCGACGGTCTGAAACTGGAGTGGGGCAACATGGAAACCGTGATGACGCTGCTAGGCAAAATTGCTCGTCGCGAAGGCTTTGGCGACATTCTTGCCCGCGGTTCCGTTTCTGCCGCCAAACATTTTGGAGCGGACGCAGTAGACTCCGTTGCCCATGTCAAGGGACTCGATCTGCCCATGCATGATCCCCGCGGATACCATGGGATGGGCCTTGCCTACATGATGTCCAACCGCGGCGCCTGCCACCTGCAGCACGCGGCGATGGGCATGGAGCAGGGAATGGTTTCATGGCCTCAGCTTTTTGACATGAAAGAAGACTACGACGGCCAGACTTCAGAGGGCAAAGCCATGATGGTCTTCAATGCGGAAAATTACGGCATTCTGGGCAACAGTCTTTCCATGTGCCATTATGTGCTTTACTGCGTGAAGCCGGAAACCATTCGCGATGCCTTCAACGCGATTACCGGCTACCATTTTGATTTTGACGATCTGCTGGTCTGCGGTGCGAGAGACTGGACGCTGAAACGGGGCATCAATAATCTGCTGGGTATTACCGTCAAGGACGACGTTTTGCCGAAAAAGATTCTTACCGCTCTTGATGAAGGTGCAAGAGCCGGCTCCGTACCAGACATGCATTTGTTGAGGAATGAGTATTATGCCATTCGCGGTTTGACCCCGGAAGGTATTGTCAGAGAAGAGAAGCTGCTGGAACTGGGGCTTCTGGAATTGAAGGAAAAACTTTATCCATAGGGAAGGAGAGAAAAATGGCTGGCTACAAGGCTTTTACTCAGGAGTGGATGGACGCATGGAAAGAGAAAATCAATGGATCCAAAGAGTACAAAGAAATCGCCAAGGACTGGGAAGGAAGCGTTTCCATTACGGTCAATGCGGACTCGTCGAGAAACCTTCCCGAGACCGTTTACATGTTCACCGATTACTGGCACGGCGATGCGCTTGATTTTTTAATTTGTGACGAGGCAAAGGCACAGACGGCAAAATTTATCATGATCGGCGATTATGCCCGCTGGAAGCAGGTGGCCAAGAAAGAGCTCGACCCGACCAAGGCCCTGATGCAGGGAAAACTGAAATTAAAAGGCGATCTGACCTATGTGGTGCGGCAAGTCAAAACAATCAACAAGGTTGTTGATCTTTTAACGGAAGTGGAAACCATCTTCCCCGACGGGGATTAAAAAATAAAGGAGACGGTGATGGCTTACGATCAGGATTTATCTTTTGTGTATTTCGGCCCTACAAAAATCGTTTTCGGCAACGGTTCGTCCACTTCGGAGCTGGATTCTGAAATGAGCGCCATGGGCTGCTCCCGCGCCGTGGTCGTTACGGATCCGGGCATCATCAAGGCAGGCATCCCGGAAAAAATCATCAAAGCCCTGGGGAAAAAATGCGTCGGCGTCTTCAGCGACGTGCCGCAGGATTCGGGGATGGACGTTGTTGACCGCGCAGCGGCATTTGCCAGGGAAAAGGGCGCGGATATTATCATCAGCGTCGGCGGCGGCAGCTCGATTGATACGGCCAAGTGCATGTGTATCCTGCTGACCGAAGGTGGTTCGCTTGCTGATTTTGAAGGAATCCAGCTTTTAACCCGGCCGCAGATGCCGCATATCGTTATCCCGACTACCGCCGGAACGGGCAGTGAAGTGACCTGGGCCGCGGTCATTTACGATAAAAGCAAAGGACAGAAAATTCTGATTGTGGAGTCCTACAATGCCCCGCGCGTCGCTATTCTTGATCCCACATTAACGGCCAAGTTGCCGCCGCTTCTCACAGCGTCTACCGGAATGGATGCCATGACCCATGCTGTTGAAGCTATTTCTTCTACACAGCGTGAACCGATTGCCGATGCAATGGGTCTGCATGCCATCAGGCTTTTAAATAAATATCTGCCGCAGTGTATTAAAAATGGCGACGATTTAGCTGCCCGCGGGCAGGTACAATTAGCCGCCACAATGGCCGGTTGGTCCTTCGGGAATGCGATGATCGGAATTGTTCACGCAATGGCACATTCCATTGGGGCCGTCGCGCATGTGCCTCACGGCGTCGCCAACGGTATTCTGCTGCCTCATTGCATGGAATTTAATCTGCCCGACGCTCACGACTGCTACGCGGATATTGCCGAAGCCATGGGTGTTTACGAAAGAGGCGTTACAAAAGAACAGGCCGCCGAAGCCGCAGTTCGTGCCGTCTTTGCTTTCACGAAAATCATCGGCCATCCGCAAAAGCTTTCGGAATTTGGCGTGACAGAAGAAAACATCATCAAAGCGGCGGACATGAGCATGTCTGACGGCTCTATTGTCAACAATCCCCGTATGGTTGCGGATTCCGATGAAGTGTTGGCAATATACCGCAAAGCACTATAAAGGATGAGGAACGTTTATGAACCTGAACATAACCAATAACGCACAGGATGTTCCCTTTTCCTTCATGGTGCAGGACCTGCTGACCGGCAACATTGAAAAATCACAGGCAAAATACGCAACCTATCAAAAAATGAACGGCATTGCCGCGATAGACCTTCCGGATATTGAAGCGGCAATCAGCCTTCATTTCAAGAAAGGCTCCCTGATGATTGAACCCGGGGTAAACCCGGACGCGGCAGTCATCATCCAAACGTCATCGGAGAACGTGATGGATTTAAACGCGATCAACATCCGCTGGGGCTTACCGTATTACTTTGACGAA
>JAQVLL010000309.1 GCA_028704195.1 Smithellaceae bacterium | reverse complement strand
ATGTCCTTTTGACACAGATTCACCGGGACTTGCAGCAGGCGGCCGCCTGGTATCCACCTGAGGACTTTGCCGCCAATGTTCTCGCGGGGCTGGATCAATCGATGATTGACGAACTCGCGGCGGAAATCAAGGCCATTGTTGCGCATCCTCACTTATTTCAGATGGACGATGTCACCATCGATATCTGCCGCCGTTGGGACGCCTTCTGCCACAAGTTTTTCCATGCCTACCAGGATCTTGCCCTGAAAGAGGTGGAGAAATAAAACGAGAAAGAGGATAAAATAAAGAGAAAGTTTTACTTGCCCGGTGACAGGACAGGCAGGATGACAAAAAACAAAATGCATCTGGAATATACAAAGTAAGGAGGCTTTATGTTTGACTATTTATTGACTCAGGAACAGATCAAATTGCGTGATGAGGCAAGGGATTTTGTAAAGTGGGTTCCCCGGCAAATGGTCCTCGACATGGATGCGGACACCATTAAATTTCCCAGGGAATTTTTACAGGAGGCAGGCCGCCGAAATCTCTTCGGTTGCCGTTATCCCAAAGAGTGGGGGGGACGGGGCATGGACTGGGTGACAACGGGGGCAATGCTAGAGGAGATAGGAACTCTGGGTTACGAATTTGCCTGCGTCTTCGGTGTCGGGGCGGAACTGGTCTGTGACGCGATCATCCAGCATGGAACGGATGCGCAAAAGGAAAAGTATGTGAGGCCGCTTCTCAAGGGCGATATTTTTGCCGCCGAGTGCCTCACGGAACCCCGCGGGGGATCTGATTTTTTCGGCGCAACGACGAAGGCGGAAGATCACGGTGATTACTTTCTCTTAAACGGTCAGAAGCGATTCATTGTCGGCGGCGAGGGGGCGGATTATTTCCTCGTCTATGCCCGGACCAATTTTGAACCCGGTGTGAAGTCTCAGAAAGCGATCACCGCCTTCATCGTTGATCGCGGTCCAGGCGTTGACACGAAGTATCTATACAATCTCATGGGTTGCCGTGGCGGCGGCACGGCGCGCCTCGTTTTCAAGGACGTGAAAGTCCCAAAGGAGAATGTCCTGGGAACCTTAAACGGGGCCTATGAGGTATTCAATACCATGATGATTCCCGAGAGACTTGGAACGGCGATCATGACAATCGGTTCGGCTCGTGTCGCCCTCGAAATTGCGACGCACTACACGACCCGCCGCAAGGCGTTTGGTTTGCCCATCAACACCTTCCAGGGGGTGAGTTTTCAGGTTGCGGAGGGCGCCATGCTTCTCGATGCCGCTCGTTCGCTGGGCTACACGACGTGCAAGGCGGTTGATTCGGGGATGAACATCGACCGTGTGAGGCGGATGATCTCCGAATCCAAAAAATTTATCACCGAATCCTGCCAGAAGATCGTACACAACGCCATGCAGGTGATCGGCGGCATCGGCTACACGAATGTCTTTCCCATCGAACGCATTTACCGGGACGTCCGTTTGGCTTCCATCTGGACGGGCACGAGCGAGGTCATGTCGATGATCATCGCCCATGAATGGTACCGCGAGCAGAAGAAGATAAGGGCTGAGTCTAAAATGAGAGATTTCGAAGCCGATGCCGCGGAAGCCTTTGCGGAGGAAGAGAAAATATACGAATAAGCCCCCCTCGGCAATATTCAAAACAAGAATGGCTGACGGGATGTTCCATGATCACCGTCAGCCATTTATTCATCAAACAGCCAATCATGCTTGACACGCTCAGGAGAATATCGTTATAAGATCTTCAATCCCGCTTGAGCGGGACGAGCGTTCATTCTTCTCAGCTTGCTGCGATATGATAACGTTCATTTCATGCCTCGACAGCTTGCTGCGAGGTGGTTGATTAATTTCTGGAAAGCCGGAAACGAACTCATGATGGATCTTGTCACCTCCGCAACCGAAGTGGTAAAAAGCATTCGCATTTATGATATCCTGGATATGGCGATCATTGCGGTGATGATTTTTACGCTGCTCATGTGGTTTAAAACCAGGGCTTCGCGTTTCGTTTTCATCGGCATCCTGCTTCTGGGCGGCGTTTATCTGGTTGCCCGTTTCTTTCAGCTCTACATGACCGTCATTGTCCTGCAGGGCTTTTTCGGCATCCTGCTTTTTGTGCTGGTGGTCATTTTTCAGGAGGACCTGCGCGGTTTTTTCGAGCGCCTGGCCATGCTCGGCAACTTGCGGAAAGAAGTCAGACCTTTGTCGGAACTGGAGAAAGCGGCCGGTATTATTGCCCGGACCGCGGCGAACCTGGCAAAAAAACGCGTAGGAGCCTTGATCGTCATTGCGGGCAACGATCCGCTGGAAAGGCACCTCAACGGCGGGATGCCGCTGAAAGGCTTGATTAGTGAGCCCCTTCTGGAAAGCATTTTTGATCCTCATTCTCCGGGCCACGATGGGGCCGTTGTTGTCAAGGGAAACCAGCTCACGATGTTCGGCTGCCATTTGCCCCTTTCCGTGAACATCGACCGTTACAAGGGGATTGGTCTGCGCCACACGGCGGCAGTAGGGCTGACGGAGCGATCGGACGCACTTTGTGTGGTGGTTTCCGAAGAAAGAGGCTCGATCTCACTGGCTCAGGGGGAATCTCTGACGGTTATTCCCGGCGCGTCCGCCCTGAATGAGGCATTGGAGAAATTCTATATTGCGCACACTCCCGCGTCAAAATCGCGCCCCGTTGTCCGGTGGCTTCGCGAAAATACAAAGGAAAAGATCATTGCTGTGGGGCTGGCCTGTGTCCTATGGGTAGCTTTCGGTTATCAGCGGGACATTGTGCGCCGCGATTTTATCGTTCCCATAGACTATAAAAATATCCCGCAGGGCTGGCAGATCAACGAACCACAGAAGACGGAAGCGAAAGTCGTTTTTCAGGGGCCTCAGCAGGCTTTTCATCTGCTCAATGAAAAGTCACTTCGCCTTTCGCTGGACTTAACCCCGATTGCTGACAAAAAACGTGAATTTGTCCTGGGTAAAGACATGATCAATGCGCCTTCCAATTTGTCCATTGAAGAGATCAATCCACCCAAAATCAAGATTTCCGCATCGAAGCTGGTTCACGCTGTATTGAAGATCCATGCCGCCACGAGAAACCAGCTGCCCGATGATCTTGTCCTGCATAAAATCACATGGAGTCCGGTTTCTGTCAGTGCAATGATTGATCCTCGGCTGAAGCCCGAGGAAGTCAGTCTGGAAACGGAGCCGGTTGATCTGCAGGACATCACGTCCACCGTGACTACCACTATGAAAATCATGCCGGCTGCGGGTGTTTCTTTTCCGGACGGGCAGGCACCGCTGGTGCATGTGACCATTCGGGTCAAAAAGAAGTAGGAGAGCAAAGATGCATTCCATGATGAAGAAAAGATCGAAGAAATCAGGACTGGGACCGGGTTCTTTAATCCACATCGGCAAAACATACGTGAAAAATTCAAAAATCACGCTGGCACGCTATGATGAAAGTTCTCTGGTGGAAAAAGAAATCAGATCTGCAGCGGATTTGCGCGAAGAAAAAGACAGGC
>JAQVLL010000015.1 GCA_028704195.1 Smithellaceae bacterium | reverse complement strand
TATCGACTCGGGTTTTTTAAGCATATTTCTGCATCCCAAAATCTCCAAAATAAAAAAGCTTGACTAATGTGGATAATTCCTCTAGTGTGCCATTAACTTCGCGGGTCATTGAGTAAAAAAAGCGAAGGAATAAGTTGAATGGTTTCATTAAAGCACAAGGTCGGCCGCCTGAGTACTTTTTATCTGGCGGCCTTTTTGTTTCTGCCAAAGTGATAATTCGACTTAGGAAATTTTGAGAAAGGAGGATTAACACTATGTCAGAAGGTAAAGTAAAGTGGTTCAACGAACGCAAAGGCTTCGGCTTCATCGAGCAAGAGGGCGGTACGGATATTTTCGTGCACTTCAGCGCGATTCAGTCCAGCGGCTTTAAGACCCTGAATGAGGGCCAGCAGGTCAGTTTCGACGTTGTCCAGGGCAAAAAGGGCCTGGAAGCTGAAAACGTAAGAGCAGTCTAGTCGTTCATTCAAAACCAAATAAAAGCGCTCTGTGAACTCTCGGTTCCTGGAGCGCTTTTTTATTTTTCGTAACATCGCCAAACCTTAATATTTCTTGACAAAAACGGTTTTTTTGATTTAGGGATAAAATATTTTGGGCTTGCAGTTCTACGGTATTTTTTCTATAAGTGACGATATCAGAGCCGCAAATATTCCGGACTGTTTTTTGGGGGCAATCCAAGCGGGACAACAGCCTGCACAACGATTGAAAAAGACCAGGAGGCGAAATTTTGTATTTCTCGGATGAAACGCAAAAAGCATCTCAACAGTTAAGCAAAAAGTGGCAAGATGAGGTTCAAAAGTCATTAAAAAACAATCCCGATCAGAAAGACCGTTTTTCAACCGTTTCCGACCTGGATATAAAACGGCTCTATACTCCTGAAGATATAAAGGATATGAATTTTGCCCGCGATATTGGCACACCGGGTGAATTCCCCTACCTGCGCGGCAATCAGGTCACCGGTTACCGGCAAAAACACTGGACATTCCGAATGTTTTCCGGCATGGGCAGCGCCCGGGACACCAATTTACGCTGGCACATGCTGCTGCGGGAGGGACAGACAGGTCTCAGCACAGCCTTTGATTTCCCGACTCTCATGGGATACGATAGTGATTCACCCAAAGCCCTGGGTGAGGTTGGCAAGTGCGGCGTGGCCATCGACACCCTTGAGGACTTTCTGGCCTTGATCGACGGCATTCCGATGGATCAGGTGACGACGTCTATGACTATCAACCCACCGGCAACCGTCCTTTGGGCGATGTATTGCGCGGCCGCCGAAATCAAGGGCGTACCGCTCAACAGAATCGGGGGAACCATCCAGAATGACATGCTCAAGGAATTCATTGCGCAAAAGACATTCATGTGCCCACCGGAACCTTCCGTCAAGCTGATCAGCGATACGATTGAATTCGGCACAAAATACGTTCCCCGATGGAACACCGTCAGCATCAGCGGTTATCATATCCGCGAAGCCGGTTCAACGGCTGTCCAGGAACTGGCCTTTACATTAAGGGACGGCATAGAGTATGTCGAAGACGTCATCCGCCGCAAGAAAATGAACGTGGATGATTTCGCCCCGCGTCTATCTTTCTTTTTTAATTCTCACATTGATTTTTTTGAAGAAATCTGCAAGCTCCGCGCCGCCCGCCGCATTTGGGCCAAAGTGATGCGCGACCGTTTCGGCGCGAAGAATCCCCGTTCGATGTGGATGCGTTTCCACACGCAAACTGCGGGATGTTCGCTCACCGCACAGCAGCCCTACAACAACATCGTCCGAACCACCGTGGAAGCTCTGGCCGCTGTCCTCGGGCAAACACAGTCACTCCATACCAATTCACTGGATGAAGTTCTCTGCCTGCCTTCCGAACAGGCCGTGGAAATCGCGCTTCGCACCCAGCAGATCCTGGCCGAGGAAACCGGCGTGGCTAACACCATCGATCCGCTGGCCGGTTCCTACTTTATCGAATCGCTGACCAATGAAATGGAAGAAAAGGCCTGGGAATACATTGAAAAAATCGACGCCATGGGCGGCATGGTGGCAGCCATTGAAAGGGGATTTCCGCAAATGGAAATTGCCGAGGCCGCTTATCGGTTTCAAAGGCAGATCGATGCCAGAGAAAAAATCATGGTCGGTGTCAACAAGTACATCACCAACGCGCAGCATGAGATCCCGCTGGTGGAAATTGATGAACAGGTAGGCGAAGAGCAGATCAAAAGGCTTCGGGAAGTCCGGCGCAAACGGGACAACCATGCCGTGAAAAAATCGCTTGACGACATCCGGACCGCCTGCAAAACGGCTGCAAATGTAATGCCGTTCTGCATTGAAGCGGTCAAGAACCTGGCAACCCAGCAGGAGGTATGCGACGTTTACCGTGAAGTTTACGGGGAGTACAGGGACCCCGGCCTGTATTAAAAAAACAGGTCACTATACCATATCGGCCTTTTTCGGCACAATGCCGATGAATGCCTCCCTGCCTGAAGTGATATTTTGAAGGAGATATTATGTCGGAAAGAAAAATTCGAATCATGGTGGCCAAACCCGGTCTGGATGGTCATGACCGGGGTGCAAGGATCTTGGCGCGCTGCTTTCGCGACGCCGGCTTTGAAGTCATCTATACCGGCTGCCATCAAACCCCGGAGCAAATAGCTGCCACAGCCATTCAGGAGGACGTTGACCTTGTGGGTTTAAGCTGTCTTTCGGGTGCGCATCGTGTTTTATTTCCGCGTGTGGTGCAGATCCTGCGTGAAAAAAACGCTTCCGATATCACTGTCATCGGTGGCGGCATTATTCCCGATCAGGATTTTCAAATGTTATATGACGCAGGCCTCAAGGCCATCTTTACCCCCGGCGCATCGCTCGATTCCATTGTGGACTGGGTTCGCACCAACGTTCATTTCAGAGACTAGCGAGAACCCCGGCAATATTAAATCATGGATATTACTAAAAAAATATGCGCGGGCGATGTCCGCTGTGCCTCCAGGCTGATCCGGGACCTGGAAGACAAAAAGCCGCAGGCCCGGCCCAGAATCAAAAAGCTTTTTCAATACACAGGCAAATCCTTTATCATTGGCATCACGGGATCACCCGGCGCGGGCAAAAGCACGCTCACCAACGCACTCATCGGTGAATTCCGCAAGCAGCGGAAAACCGTCGGCGTCCTGGCGGTGGATCCGACCAGCCCCTTTTCCGGAGGCGCGATTCTTGGCGACCGTGTGCGTATGCTCAGGCACGCCGAAGATGAAGATGTGTTTATCCGGTCGCTTGCCACGCGCGGCTCGTTGGGCGGACTCTCGCAGGCAGCGGGTGACGCGATCCACGTCATGGAAGCCATGGGTAAGGATGTTATCATTGTCGAAACTGTAGGCATCGGCCAGCAGGAGCTCGATATTATGCATCACGCCCACAGTGTCGTCGTCGTCCTTGTGCCCGGCATGGGAGACGAAATTCAGGCTATGAAAGCCGGAATCATGGAAATCGCCGATGTATTCGCCATTAATAAAGCGGACCGACCCGGCGCACAGCAACTCCAGACCGAACTGACCTCTTTGATCAACGCGTCGCCGCTTCCGCCAGGCGCATGGCGTCCGCCTATCGTGAGTATTGGAAATCTTTATGAACCGGAAAGCTTTGCCGAAAAAGCAGTGGAACTCATGCAAGCCATTTACGATCATCATGCACACCTGTCCATCAGCGGTCAGCTTTCCGAACGCATGGAACGCAAAGCGCTGATGGAAATTTCCGACGCGATCAAAGCCGCCCTTCTGGAACCGGTCATGAGTCGGCTCATCGCCAGCGGCGAATTAAAAAGCATCGCGCAAAGGATAAAGAATCGTGAAGCGGACCCCTATACCGAAGCGGAATCCATCACGCGCCGATTTCTCAAGCCAGGAGACCCATCATGAAAGCCACAGCCAAAATAAACACAGCCGTGAAAAAACCGGCCAGGAAAAAGACAGCACATTCCGCAGAATCTGTAAGCGGTAAAGCACGCGGTCTGGTAATCGTCATTACCGGCAACGGCAAGGGCAAGACCACCTCCGCTTTCGGGCAGGCGATGCGGGCTGTCGGACAGGGGTATAAGGTTTTTATTATACAGTTTATGAAAGGCCGGAGCTACGGCGAGTGCGTGGCCGCCGAGAAATATCTGCCGCGCCTGACCGTTCGTCGTTGCGGTCTGGATAGCTTCGTCATGCGTGACACCCCTGCCCCTGCGGATATCGAACTGGCCCGGCAGGGCTTTGAACTGGCCCAAAAAGTCGTCGCTTCCGGAAAATACGACATGGTTATCCTCGATGAAATCAACGTGGCGGTTGACTTCAAGCTGATCCCCCTGCAGAACGTTATCGATTTGATCGAGAACAAGCCGCCGGCGCTGGATCTGATTCTGACAGGCCGTTACGCGGCAAAAAAAATCATCAGCCTTGCCGACACGGTGAGCGAGGTCAGGGAAATCAAACATCATTACGCGGCCGGCATCAAAGACCGGGCGGGCATTGAGTATTAGTGTCTTGGGAGAAATATTATGTTTTCGTGGTTTACCAGTCCTGAAGCCTGGATTGCCCTAGGCACCCTGACGGCGCTGGAAATTGTCCTGGGCATCGACAACATCATTTTCATTTCCGTCCTAGTCAGTCGACTTCCTGCAAAAAAAAGAAACCTTGCCCGCAATCTGGGGATTATGCTGGCCATGCTGACCCGCCTGCTGCTCCTTTTTTCCATTGTCTGGATGGCCAATTTGACACAGTCATGGTTTTCCGTCCTGGGACAGGATATTTCCGGACGGGATATCATTCTCATCGGCGGAGGATTGTTCCTGCTGGCTAAAGCGACTCATGAAATTCACAGCAGCCTGGAGGGAATCGAGGAAGAAAAGCCAATGGTGAAAACTGTGAAAATGGCTCCGGTCCTTTTTCAAATTGCCGTTCTGGACATTGTTTTTTCTCTGGACTCGGTCATCACGGCCGTGGGACTTGCCCAGCACATTTCCATTATGGCCATCGCTATTATCATGGCCGTGTGTGTCATGCTGTTTGCCGCCAAACCGATATCCAACTTTGTGGATGCGCACCCCACCATCAAAATCCTGGCCCTGTCTTTCCTGATTTTAGTGGGTGTGACGCTGATCGTGGAAGGTTTCGACGTTCATGTGCCGAAAGGCTACATCTACTTTGCCATGGCATTTTCCGTGGCGGTGGAAATGCTCAACATTCGCATGCGTAAAAAACATGTAAAACCGGTCCAGCTCAGAAAAGACATCATTTCCTGAAAAACATCATCTATTTCTGTTGCGTCCCGGGTTCCGCAAATCGAGTGCGCTGAATCATTGCCGGCCTGAATCTCTTGGAAGATCAGCCTGCGGCAGCCAATCTTCATAACAAGTCGCATTATTTAGGCGGCATACGCAGCGCTCCGTCCAGCCGGATGCAGCAGCCATTGAACATCTGGTTTTCAATTATGTGCAGAACCGTCTTCGCATATTCCACGGGCTTGCCCAACCGCTTCGGGAAAGGCACTCCCTGGGCCATGCTTTCTTTAACGGCAGCCGGCATCCCTGCCATCAGGGGTGTTTCAAAAAGTCCCGGAGCAATCGTAACCACACGGATGCCATAGTCAGCGCATTCCCGTGCAATCGGCAGCGTCATCCCCACAATCCCGCCCTTGGAAGCGCTGTAGGCCGCCTGTCCGATCTGCCCGTCAAATGCGGCAATCGACGCGGTATTGATAATGACGCCCTTCTCGCCATCGCTGCCGGGAGCATTGCTGACCATCCGCTCAACGGCAAGGCGAATGACATTCAGAGTTCCCACCAAATTGATCTGAATGACCTTCTGAAATAATGAAAGTGAAAGAGGCCCTTTTCTGCCCAGAACTTTCCCGGCATCCGGCACTCCCGCGCAATTCACCGCTACATTGATTTTACCAAACCGATCGACCGTTTTACTGATGGTCTGCCGAATATCATCTTCACTGGTCACATCGGCACGAATAAATGCAACGTTTTCCGGATTCGCTGCGGCAAGTTCATCCCCTTTTTTCTCGTCCAAATCGATAACAACCGCCTTTGCCCCATTTTTTACCAGTTCCAGGACTGTGGCTTCCCCCAAACCTGAGGCTCCGCCGGTAACCACGGCGACAACTTCCCTGATATCCATATTTCCTCCTTTTTAGAGTTCATGCTGGAATAGTTTCATCCCCCTGATGCGGGATGAGCGTTCATTCTCCATAGCTTGCTGTGATATCATAACGTTCATTTCATCACCCGACAGCTTGCTGCGAGATGGTTGATTGACTGGTTTTCCTAACACAAGAAGCAGGGCCTGACAACTAATTATCAGAAATCCCGAGGGACCGGGCCAGATAGGCATACGCCACATAGTATCCGTCATGACTGATACTGAGATCAATGACAGATCGGACACCTGCTATATAAAGCAGCGGCGGTCCAAGCCCGTCTTTCTGGGGTTCGCGGACAATGTTCACATCCCCTGCCGGAAGGTATAAATGGTTGGCAAGACAGCGAAGCAGTTTAGAACGGACAAACAAAGAAGGATCCGTACCCAAAGAACTTTCCCGCCCGGGCAGCCGGTCGACTCGGGAAACAATCCTGTTCAGGCCTTCAGCTGTATCAGAAGCTATGCAATGGACATAAGACGAAAAAGTAAACAGACGAACATAGACATTGCCGGAACCGGGGATAACCACCTCCCCTTCCCTGCAGTCGTTTTGCAAAGAAGGGTTGTTTTCAGGTAAATCCCGCAAATCCCGGTATCGGACGGACCAGCGGCCCGGCAAAAAAGCCGCACGATGATCCTTTTTTTGAACAACCTTGTACGCCGCCTCCTTACAGGCCCAAAAAGACCAGAGCGCAGCCTCGGGATTCCCGGAGCAGCAGACCTGATCAATTTCAGTATCGGTGAGGATTTTCTTCAGGAAGCGTGAATCCTTGCTTTTTTGCTCGTTCGGCTGACGGACCAAATCCACAATATCGTTCCCGGTGTATGGCAAAATATTTCTCCTCCATGTGTGCCAGCCGCTCTATAATCTGCGCCGCATACTCCCGCTGCGCGCGGAGACCTTCCTGAGCGACGGGCACCGGCTTAAACACTTCGATCCGCGCGTAAAACCGGTCTCCCCAGGCGGGGATCAGGCTGAACCCGTGCTGTTTGGCACCGCGCAAATAAATACACATGACCCTGCAATTTTCCACATCCTTCACAAACCGGCCTACGCCATAAGAAAAATTGTCTTTGTCAACCCGGCCGGTTCGTGATCTGCCTCCCTCGGGAAAGATCATCACCGCATGTCCATGACGCAAAAGATAAGTACATTGATCCAGGGTCTTCTTCATTTTCTCACGGGAACCACCCCGATCCACAGGAATGCACTTGGCCAGGTAGCAGATAACCGCCAGGAAAATATTGTTTTGAAAGTTGCTTCTCTCCGGCAGGTTCCAGGGGATTTGCTTATAATGCGTAAAATGCCGGACGAAACCCAACGAAACATAGCTCAGGAGAAAGGAGTCAATCATGGTCAAATGATTGGCGCATATAATCCAGGGTCCCCTGTGTCCGTCAAACTCCGCGGCGCACTGCCTTCGGAGTTCCCGCAAATTGCGGATGCGGTAATTCATCAGGCGAATCATCAGAAAATAGAAGGGTGCAATAAAAATAAGGCCCAGCCGGCCCAAAACATTCTGCACCTGCAGCCAAAATCCGGATCTGGCATCCATATTATTTTACCCGAGTTTTTGTTTTATGATCTTCACGGCATCGCCGATGGTACGGATCTTATCCGCCTCGTCATCTTCAACGGTAATGCCGAAAACGTCTTCACACTTGATGATCACATCAACCAGGCGCGCAGAGTTGACTTTTAAATCATTCAGGATGTGCGTATCGAGGGTCGCTTTCTCCAGAAGCGCCTGATCTTTTGTGTACACTTTTAAAATATTCACCATCTCTTCAAAAATTTTCTTATCATCCATGATATCAGCTCCTTATTGTTATTTTTCTTCCCATTTTTTAAATATGAGACAACTATTTACATCTCCGAAACCGAAACCGGCCTTGGCCAGGTGTTTCAATTCAGGGAATTCCATGCAGGATTGAGGAATCTTTGACGCGTATGGCACAATATCCGGGTGCACGTCTTCACAATTGATGGAAGGGTGCAAAAACCCCCGATAAACCTGCAGCACGGACGCCACGCATTCGATGGCCCCGGCGGCGCCTAGACAATGCCCGATCATAGACTTTGTCGAATTAATATACGGGAAGCTGTCCGGCGTTCTTTCCAATGCTTCCGCCCAATTTTTGACTTCCATGGGGTCAGCGTATGTCGCCGTTAAGTGACCGTTGATGGCGTCAACCTGTGCCAGATCAATGCCGGCATCTGCCACTGCCGCTCGGATGCATCGTTTCACACCTTCAGGGTTGGGAGCCGTCATGGAGCCGCCCATCCTCTGGCCACCGCTGTTCACGGCACCCCCGGCAACTTCAGCATATATTCTCGCCCCTCTGGCCAGTGCCGTCTCGAGATCTTCCAGAAGCAACATGGCGCCTCCGGCACCCGGGACAAAACCACAGGCTGTAGCCGACATGGGCCGTGAACCAGCCGCGGGATTTTCATTGAACTTCCGGCAGATCACACGCATGGCATCAAAACCGCCCCAGATATAAGGCGTAGCACCTTCCGATCCTCCCGCGATCATACGCTTGGCAAGGCCTGTTCTTATTCTCCAGAAGGCGTCGATAACAGCCTCGTTGCCTGTGCTGCATGCCGAGGAATTGGAGGTCACTTTATTGCCAGCCCCGATCAATCCCCCAATGCGGGCGCTGGTGCCGCTGTTCATCACCTGTTCCACAACGCGACTGCCCAGTCGTCTGACCCGGCCTTCATTAATCATGGGCACAACACTCAGCGCAATCGTATCCATTCCGCCGATACCGGAACCCGCGATGACTCCCGTATCCCAGTCCACGGTATCATCATCCGTGTCGGGCACGCTAAAACCCGCGTCCGTCCATGCATCCACAGCCGATACTGACGCGTAGCCGATATTGTCATTGATTGACATCAGCTTTTCGCGATCAAAATAACTTTTACGGATCACTTCAAAATTTTCCGGAACAGCGGCAATCTGACAACCAAATTTCAAATCAGCCAGCAGCGGCTGAAAACGGATGCCGGAGAGACCTTCACGCAACGCCTTTTCAAAATTATCCAGACCATGCGCATTCGGCGCAGCAACGCCCATTCCTGTAATAACCACCCTTTTATTCATAGTTCGACTCCCATCCCGGCCAATTTTCCCGTACAAACCACTTCACCGGTTTCCCGTTCCATGCTGACGCTCACTTTCAATGCGCCTTTTCGCATATAAATTTTTTCCCCTCTCACGATCACCCGCTCACCCGGCAGCACAATACCCCTGAATTCGACATCTTCGGCCAGGGAAAAGAGACTCAGCGGGCTCTTCATTGCTGCGGGCCGGACATTGCTCTGACACGCCAGAAGATACAACCCGTAAGCCACCACACCGACCTGAGCCATTGACTCGATCAGAATCACACCCGGTGTGATCGGCCGCCCGGGAAAATGTCCCGGATAGAAAAACTCATCTTCTCGAAAACGGTACGCCCCGACAATTTCCTGCTCGTTGAGGATCAGAATCTCATCAATAAAGCGAAACGGCTTCTGCTGCGGCACCAGCGCCAGGACTTCCTGTATGATGCTGTCATCAGCCTCCATAAAGGCCTCCGTTGACGTGAATCACCGAACCATTGATGTAGGTGCCCTTCAAAGCCAGAAAGGCGACCACCTCGGCGATTTCTTCCGGTTTCCCGATACGACCCAGAGGAATTCCCGCCATCATTTTTTTTTTCACGTCAGCCGGCAGTCCGGAGGTCATGTCCGTTTCAATAAAACCGGGTGCAACTGAATTGACCAGAATATTGCGGCCGGCCATCTCCCGTGCGAGTGAGCGGGTAAAAGCGTCAAGAGCGGCTTTTTCCATGGTGTAGGGAATCTGACCCGCATTGCCCGTGTGGCCGACCACGCTGGAGATGTTAATAATACGTCCGGCAGATTTTCGAACCATGAACTGACGCAGAATTCTTTTGGTCAGATACCAGGCACCGCGCGCCAGCGCTCGCTGTTCGTCGAACTGCTCCATCTTCATCGATAAAATATCCGCGTTGAACGACTGGCCGGCGTTGTTGACCAAAACATCCACGCGACCGGCCAGTTCTTTTAATTTATCGATCATCGCGTCAATCTGCTCCGTATTTGCCAGATCCGCCCCAACCAAAAAACCGTCTTTGATTTCGGCAAGCAAAGCCTGCGCCTTTTCCCCGCTGCTCCGGTAATGAATGCCGACCCGAAAGCCTTCCGCAGCCAAGGCACGCACGCAGGCGGCTCCGATGCCCGTGGCGCCTCCTGTGATCAATGCAACCGGTTTGTCCATTATGGTTCATCCCCTATTGTCAGCATCAGATGCGCCCAGGAAAGCCCCGCTCCGACAATCGACATCGCCACACAGTCACCGGACTGAATTTCGTCCCAGTGTGCGGAAAGCACCGCGGGCGCACCGCAGCATCCGGTATTGCCGAACTGGTCAACCCCGTACCAGTGATTTTCAGGCGCAATATCCGTGCGTTCGCAAACCGTTGTCAGCATGCTGAGATTGGCCTGATGACCGATAAATATGAATCTTCCTGCACTGTCAGCGTAAGCATTTTTAAGCTCGCGGACACCTTCGGTGGTCTTGCGGATGGCAAACCCCTGGACGGCGTTGCCATCCTGGTCAAAACGCCAGCTCCAGTCGATGCCGACTTTTTCCCAGGCAGAAGGACGGGAACCAAACGTGCTGCTCACAAACGCGGCACGCGAAGGAATCCGGGTCGAGACAATCGCGGCTGTGCTGCCGTCGCCAAACAAAACGGCGATGGAGCGATTGGAATAATCCACCGACTTCGTGAGTGTTTCGGAATCAACAACCAGAACGTAAGGAGGCAGGGCCTCCGGCTGCATGATGGACAAATAATTCATCTGCATCCCGAAGGAACTGCATGCAGAGTTCATGTCCAGGCAGGGCACTTCGATGCCCAGTTCCGCGGCAACAGCGGATGATTCGGCGGGAGCTATATTGTCCGGCGACGAACTGCCGGCAATCACCATGCCGATATCTTCGGGTTTCAGATTCGCACGCGCGAGCGCCTTTCGGGCAGACGCAGCAGCCATCTGAGAATTTTTATATAGACGTGCTTCAAACGCAGCGCGAAAGTCTTTATTTTTGGTTTCCCTGATGTAATCGAGAGGCAAAACCGTACGGCGATTGGCGATACCGACTCGCTCGATAATCCATTCGTTGCTGGTGCCGATATCCAGATCTTCCAGAAACTGATTGGAGATAATATTCTCCGGGTTAAAATGCCCCATGGCGTGAAGATACAGCATATTTAAACAATCTCCCGTCCAATAATCATGTTCTGTACTTCGCGGACGCCCTCATAAATGTCGATAATATGAGAATCGCGCGCCAGCTTTGATATTTCGTATTCCGTGGTAAAGCCATAGCCGCCGTGCAGGTGCAATCCTTCGGTGGCGCAAAAGAGGGCCGCCTCCGCGCAGGTGTTCTTGGCAAGCGACGCGTATATCCCTGCGTCCTTCGCATTTTCCTGAATCTTGCATCCGGCTTTGAGGAGCGAAAGCTCCGCCAGCTCCACTTTTTTCCACATGGCGACAATCATGTCACGGGCAACCGGCAGGTCGCAGATGCGCTGGCCGAACTGCTTACGCTCGCTGGTGTAGGCAATGGTGACATCCAGCGCCCTTTTGGCAAGTCCCAGGCCAATGGCGGCAACCATCGGACGGGCAAAATCCAGCACGTCCATGATGTACTTGAAGCCGAATCGCCGGTTGCCGATAATCTGATCGGGCTGAATAATGACATCCTCGAAGGTGACGCTGGCTGTATTGGACAACCTCTGCCCCAGTTTGTCCTCCGGTTTTCCGATGACAATTCTTCCTCCGGTGGGGAGTTCTATTTCCCGGGTTGAGCCGCCCACGTCAGGAAGGTCATCAGAGGTCAAATGGGGGGCTGGAACAACCACGCACGCCATAAAGTTACTTGTGGGTGCTCCGGTCTTGCACAGCACCGTGAACTGGGACGCGTAAGACGCATTGGTGATAAAACACTTGGAACCGTTTAAAACATAGGTTCCGTCGTCACGTTTGGCAATGAAGCTGGTCATCATGAAATTATCGGAACCGGCTCCCGGCTCGGTGAGACAGAAAGAAGCGAGTATCGGCTTTTCAACAAAAGGCCTCAGGAACCGCTCCTTTTGTTCCTCCGTCCCATGCTGACTGATGACCACGTTGGCCAGATCGTTGCACATGGCGGACGTGGCAATGCCCGTGTCGCCGTAGGATATTTCCTTAATGATCATCGCCGATGAAAAAACATCGATCTCAAACCCCTTGACCGATTCCGGAATGCACAAATTGACGACGCCCATTTCCCATGCTTTATTGATGATCGGCCATGGAAATTGATGCGCCTTTTCCATCTCCAGAATGTGGGGCGTTATTTCATTTTTAACCAGCTTCCGCACGGTTTCAACATACATCAATTGATTTTCATTGAGATTTAAATCCATAATCTGCCTTTCTACCCTGTGATTCAATTAAGATATTGCCTGGATGTTCATGAAGCTCTGGCAAAGATTCTTTCTGCGGCGGTAAGACCCGTGATGGAATCACATGCCACATCGATGGTTCTGAAAAAATCCCGCAGTGGGCGTCCGGGGCCAATTTCATAAATCCGCGAAGCGTGCCGGGCCAGAATCTGCATATTTTCACGCCAAAGGACGGAGTTGGAAAGCTGTTTGACCAGATTGTTGATGACCGCATCAACGCTTGAAGCATGAAAGAAACCTGCATAGTTGGAAGTCACTCGGGAAGCATTGCTGACATCAAATGATTTGCTGAAATTTTTCAAGGTTTCGGTAAAAGGCTCCTCAATATTCTTCATAAAACGACTATGGAAAGGAGCGCTGACGTTAAGTTTCACAAATCTGAACGTTTTAGGAGCTGCAAACAAATCACTGCATCGATTCTCCACTTCGGGCAAGGAAGTGGCGTCTCCGCTGATCACCACCTGGTTGGCGGAGTTGATATTAGCGACGTCAACCGGTAAATCCTCGATCATCTTCTTCAAAGCGGGAACATCAATGCCTTCGGAGATCACGGCGGCCATTGAGCCGACACCCACGGGAACCGCGTCCTGCATCAGCTTGCCGCGCATCCGGACAATCTGTACCGTATCGGCAAACGGGATAACGCCTGCCGCGACCAGAGCGGTGTATTCTCCCAGCGAATGCCCGCCGAAGTAGCCGCCCTGAAACCCATACTTTTCGGCAAGGCCCCGAATCATGGCCACCTCGGTTGTCAAAATGCAGGGCTGAGTGTATTCGGTCAGGTTCAATCTGTCATCTTCACTAAAACAGATCGAAGCAATATCCAATCCCACGGCATCGGACGCCTCTTCGTAGGTTTGACGACACACGGACATTTGATCGTAGAATTCCTTCCCCATTCCCTGTCTTTGTGATCCCTGTCCCGGGAAAACGGCCACTATGCCTTTTATCTCAGTCATATCAAGTCCTCATCATTTGTTATTGACAATGTACGAGCAATGCAACGTTACCAATAAATCCCCCAAATGCGGCGTGGATCTTTTAACAGCATGAATCCCGAATGACCGGGTTCAGAAATCCTATAAACCGCAGTTCAGGCAAAGGTCTCGAAGCATTTATCGTTTAAGCAGCTACCCGCGTGAAAGCACAATCCATGCCATGATATTGGTATTCATGCACATTCGGCAAAGGGTTGAATCCTCTGACCATTTACAATAAAAACAGCACTACACCCACTTACTGTGTTCCCATTTGACGTGTAAACGGTTTTGCACTGTGAACAGATCTTCGCTGTGCAAAAAATAGTTTTCTGCATGTTGAAGTTGACATTATACTACATCATGGTACAGAGCTATTAAAACGAAGAGCAGACTAAGTCAAGTCGAAATTGTATCACATTTTATCAGATAATATTCATGATTTTACTCAATAGAAATTTTTATAATCGCCCTACCCTGGAAGTCGCGCGTGACCTCCTGGGGAAAAAGCTGGTTCGCC
>JAQVLL010000308.1 GCA_028704195.1 Smithellaceae bacterium | reverse complement strand
CACAGGAAAAATTAAAGGAGGCCAATCAACATATGGCCGACAAATTGAATCTGGAAAAACTGTCAGAAGCATAGAATAGTGGATGGTGGATGGTGGATGGTGGATAGTGAATAGTGAATGGTGAATGGTGAATGGTGAATGGTGGATGGTGGATGGTGGATGGTGGATGGTGGATGGGAAAATAGAAGGAACCCTTGTTAATTGTTTTTTCTGTGAACGTTTTCAAATTACGGGAGAGACAGAGCATCCCTATGGATGCGGCGCGCTGAACTTCAAGTCACACCGTATGCCCGCCGTGGACGTATACAACAAAACCAAAATGGATTGCACACATTTCGTCCGTAAAAAAATAAGTCATCCTCATAACCATCACCACTGATGGCATTAGCCATCGTGACTTAATCAATGGTAAGGGAGAAAGCATCATGAGCATTTCAGACTGGCTGGATCAAAAAGAATCGCAGGGCGTGGATGTATCCCATATTGTTTTGCCCCAAGACTTGGCCAATGAAGAAGAGCCTGATGAAACGATTTACTTCAAAGAGGTGCGTGTATGCAGTGTTTTATGCACGGGCAGCCATCCCTTCGCCACGGTCGAACGATATGGCGTCTGGTATTACTGCAGGGGGCGGGAAAAAGAAGCGGGCCCGCACACTTCCCTTCCACAGTGGTGGCTTTTTACCAGAGACAAAGATCTTGCCATCAGCACAGCCCGACAGCATATAGAAAAATAATCAATCGCGGAAAATCATCAAATCGGGACCCCTCAGAAATCCTTTATCATTAATCTTCCGCCGGGTATCGCGTGATTTGGGCGATTTTGCGGTAAAGAGGTTCCAGAACGCGGGACGATTTCTTATACACGTCGTTAAACAGCCGGTTGTATATCCGATGGTTTTGCGCATCAGGTTGAAAAGATTTGTCCTTGCGTACCATGGCTGCCACCGCATCCTCAAATGAAGAATATATGCCGGTTCCGACAGCCGCGTCCATGGCCGCACCCAGGGCGGAAATTTCCGAGGTCGCCATGCGCGAAACAGGCAGATTAAACATGTCCGCGGCAATCTGCACCACCGCATCGCTTCGTGAACCGCCGCCGCCAACACGGATCTCCCGAATGGCAACGCCGGTTTTTTTCTGCACGATTTCCTGAAGACGGCGAAGTTCAAAACAAAGCCCTTCAAAAATAGCCTTGTAAATATGGGCCCGGGTATGGATATCCCCAAACCCGATGATGGCACCCTTCGCATACTTGTTGCTTACCGTGGGGGACCAGTGCGGCTGCAGGAGGAGCCCCATGGAACCCGGAGGAATATCCCGGATGACCTCGTCGAGTATGACTTCAGCCGCCACGCCGCGCTTTTGTGCCTCGATAGCCTCCCGGTGCCCAAACTCCTGCTTGAACCATGTCACCATCCAGAAACCGCGGTAAATGAACATTTCTATGTCCCAGGCTTTGGGCAGGGCGGCAGGCCAGGTAAAGTAACGCAGCTGCGCGTCTTTGATGTATTTGTACGTAATGACCTCCATGGCCGTGGCTGTCCCGAAACTGATCACGGCGATGGACGGATCGATGGCGCCGGCCCCGAGTAGTTCGCACTGTTTATCACCGGCACCGACGACGACCGGCAGGCCTTCCGGTAATCCGGTGGCCTGCGCGGCTTCAGACGTAATATGTCCCAGCACTTTGTCCGGCGGATAGAGATCAACACAGTGTTTGTTCTCGATCCCGAACGCGTTGTAGATAAACTTGAATGCCTTGCCGTACCATTGCTTGATTTTGTAATCGAAGGGCCAGATACCGGCAACCATGCCGTAGGAATCGCGAAATTCACCGGTGAGTTTACGTACGAAAAATCCCGTCGCCTGGACGAACTTATGCGTTCTTTGGTAAATTTCCGGTTCATTCTGCTGTATCCATAGAAATTTGGAGTTTTTCTGTGAGTAGCGTATAGCCTCTGTCAACCCTATCAGATTGGTCACCAGCGTGATGGCCTTGCCGAGGGGCGGCACATTGGAAACGGTACGCTGATCGAGCCAGATGATTCCCGCCCGCAAAGCGTTGCCGTCTTTGTCCATGGGAATGACCGTGTTTCTCTGGCTCGTCAGGCCGATTCCGGCAATCTGGCGGACATCGATGTCAATCTTTCCCATGAGACCCCGGCAGACCCGGCATAACTTGTCCCAGTAATCCTCCGTTCGCTGTTCGGCCCAGCCGGGCGCCAGGGAAAAATAGGGTTCATAGTCGGCCTGCTCGATGGCGATTTCTACACCGTTGCGATCAAAAAGAACTGCCCGGATGCTCTGGGTTCCGGAATCAATGGCAATAATATAATTTTTATCGTTCATTTTTCACCTCATGAATTGGAGCGTAAGCATTCCGGGCAGTCCCCTGCTCATTTCCGGATATAAACATTGTCCAGCCCGAGCTGACCGCCCGGGTTCATAATGTTGTGCGGATCAAAGTGCCGTTTCAGTGCACGCAGGATGGCCATCTGCTCCGGACCAAGGTGCCCCTCCACCCAGGGTCCCAGCATGCGGCCCACACCGTGGTGGTGACTCAATGTTCCGCCGTGTTTTATGATCTGATCGATGATGCCGCTCTGGAAAGCGACATACTCCTCAACGTCCATGCGGGCAATGAAGATAAAATAGAGATTGGTCCCCTGCGGGTAGAAGTGCGAGGCATGGGTCATGCACATAGTTTCAGGTCGGCTCTTGACAAAGGCACGCACCCCTTCATGCAGACGATGCAGTCTGTCCCACGTGACACCTGCTTCCAGCGTGTCGATCAGGATGCCATAATCATTCAAATCTTCACGCATGAACGGCTCGGCATAACGGGTATGCTCCCATTTTCTCGCCGCGTAACCACCCAACGAGATCGCCCCGTGCTGACGGGCAATGCGCTTGATTTTTCGCAGCACCAGAGCGGCATAGTCCCGGTCTCCTTCGATATTGCCCAGGTTCAGGCAGCGCTTCATGGGTTTGAAGCCCCTGAGGGTCAGGAATCGATCCGCGAAGCCCGGCATGCCGTAAAGTTTCAAGCCCCGGTCGGTTTCCTCCGGATCGGAAATCCGGTAAATGGCCGGCCTGCCGAATTCGGACTGCATGATTTCGCGGCTGGCATTGACGGCAGCCTCCCAGGAGGGATACATGAAGCTGAATCGCCGACGGTTCTCAGGCATGTAACGGAAAATCTTCATGGTGACTTCAACTAAAATGCCGAAAGACCCCTCCGAACCTTTCATGATGTCATTGACCTTGCAGCCCGTCGCTGTGGCCGGATACTCCAACGTTTTAAAGGCCCCCGCCGGTGTAACGTATTCCTGGCTGAAGACGATGTCATAGGCGTCTCCATAATAGGTGGATGCCTGGCCCGATCCCAGGGTAATGATCCAGCCGCCCACCGTAGAATATTCAAAGGACTGTGCAAAATGGCCGCAGGTATAGCGTCGCCTGCAGCCGAACTGTTCGGGGGCGTTGTTGAGAGACTCCTCGTACGCGGGTCCGAACATTCCCGGCTGAACACGCGCCGTCTGGTTTTGTTCATTGATCTC
>JAQVLL010000307.1 GCA_028704195.1 Smithellaceae bacterium | reverse complement strand
CGACCTGTGTTTCCGTCAGATAGACCTGTTCGTAATTTTCATTGTCCATGAAACAGTATTTGTCGCCCTCTTTGTAGAGGTACTGCATTTTCTTTTCACGCAGGTCGGCCGGTTCAAAGTTGTCCACGGAACGGAAGGTTCTTTCAAACTGGTTGCCGTTGATCATGTTTTTGAGCTTGGTGCGGTACAGGGCCTGTCCCTTGCCGGGTTTTACAAAATTGAATTCGGTGATTACATAGGGATCTCCGTCTATTTTCAGGCGCAGCCCTTTTCTTAAATCGCTGGCGGTGTACATATAAATTCACTCTCCTTCATTACTGGCAATCCATTAATTGAGTTTAAATTATTTGTGTTCTTCCTCATCTAATTATTAAAAATTGTCAAAAAAATCTTGATGTTTCTGCAAATCATTTTTTAACGATTCCGACAGGGCCAGAATTGGGACTTTTCCCGAACGGCCCGGGAGGTCGGCAACATATTGAGGCATCGCCAGGCCGGAGCAATTTCTGCGTAGGTTTTCCATCATCTTCAGTCCTGTGGCCATTTCTGTGCGGAAATGGTGGCAGCCTTTCACCGGTTCGCAGTGAAAAAGGTAATAAGGACGGACAGATATCTTTTGAAGTCCGTATAAAAGGCGACGCATGATGTCTTCTTTGTCATTCACTCCTTTCAGAAGAACGGACTGGTTGGATACGGGAATGCCGGCTTCCTGC
Organism: Smithellaceae bacterium; assembly: GCA_028704195.1. Classification (GTDB taxonomy): domain Bacteria; phylum Desulfobacterota; class Syntrophia; order Syntrophales; family Smithellaceae; genus UBA8904. Next base: position 2,849 of record JAQVLL010000307.1, on the reverse strand, counting down.
AGCATATTGCAGGCACGTCCGGCATCCGGGGTGATTTCCGATGGATGGTTGAACTGTGTATTGAACCAGATAGGTCTGTATCGTTTCAGTATGCGGCACAGTTCTTTTGTGATGCGCATAGGCATAACGGCGGGTGCGCGGCTTCCAATGCGCAAGACCTCCAGATGCGGTATGGCCGCAAAAGATGACAGTATCATGTCCATTTGATCATCATCATAGGTCAGCGGGTCACCGCCGGATATGATAACTTCCCGGATGCCAGGAGAATCCGCCACATAGCGGACCATTTTCCCCAAACGGTTCTTCAACGTGGATGTATCCTGTTTTTTCCAGAAGCGTTTGCGGTTGCAGTGTCGGCAATACGTGGCGCAGGTTCGGGTGACAATGGCCAGAACGCGGTCCGGATAGCGGCGGATCAATTTCGGCACCGGCATCGAGCAATCCTCATTCAGCGGATCATCCGAACAGTGTGATGAGCTGGAAATTTCCTTCTCGTCAGGGATGCACTGCAAGGCCAGCGGGTTGTTTTCATCCTCCGGTTCAATCAATGACAAAAAGTAGGGTGTGATCGCCATCGGATAGAAAGAGAGCACGCGGCGCACTTTTTCAGGCCGGGTCATCAGCCTGTCTGTCATTCCGGCCAGCTCTTTTATGGATGTGACACGGTTTTGAAACTGCCACCGCCAGTCTTTCCAGTCTTTTTCAGAGGCATTTTGACAGTGAGAAAGGATAATTTTTTTATTCATAAAATATCAAACCATTTGCGGCAAGTTGCGTATCACAATTTTATGTTCATGCAAAGGAAATCCATCCTTTTCCGGGGTAAAAATTATGGGAAATCATTCGCTGATCATGATATGTTGAAAAGAAAAATCCGGAGTCGGGAGAATATCCGTTGTCATCTATCCAGCAGCGTAAAGAACGGGTGGCGATATTGTCGGTCGCATCCAATTCCACATTGGTGGTCTTTAAAATCGTTGTCGGCACGCTGGTCGGCTCGGTTTCCATCATTTCCGAAGCTATCCATTCGGGCATGGATCTGCTGGCTTCAGTCATCGCCATGTTTTCCGTCAAGAAATCACATCTTCCCGCGGACGACGTTCACCCCTTCGGCCACGGCAAATTTGAAAGTGTTTCCGGTCTGTTTGAAGCTGTTTTGATTTTTATAGCGGCCTTCTGGATTATTATTGAGGCGCTTAAAAAAATGGCCTCAGCGCAGTCAGTAGAATCACCCGGCTGGGGTGTCGCCGTGATGTTTCTTTCCGCCTGCCTTAATTATTTTGTATCCCAAAGACTTTTTGCGGTCGGGAAGGAAGCTGATTCCATTGCCCTCACCGCTGATGCCTGGCATTTACGAACCGATGTCTTTACTTCCGTAGGTGTTATGGTCAGCCTGGGCATTATCTGGATCAGTCACTTCTTTTTTGACGATCCCCGCATTTACTGGCTGGATCCGGTGGCGGCAATGTTTGTGGCAGTGTTTATTCTGAAAGCGGCCTATGATTTAACGGCACAGGCATTGGGCGACCTTATGGATGTGAAGTTGCCGCCGGACGAAGAGGATTGGATTCGCAGCGTGATCATCGGACATAAACCTGAGATTCATGGTTATCATCAATTGAAAACGAGAAAGGCCGGCAATTTCCGCTTTATCGAATTCCATATTAAAGTTGATCCGCATATGACGGTGGAAACGTCCCACGGTATTTCCCGGCAGCTCAAGTTTCAGATCATGGAAAAAATTTCCAACTCGACGGTTACCATTCACGTCGAACCCTGCGACGGCAAATGCACGGAAATCTGTCTTTCCGGTTGTCTGCTGCCGGAGGACAGGAGAAAACGGTTATCCATGGATGCCGCAGGACGGGATCACTAACATTCAAAGCGTTTTTGATGTACCGAAATTTTGCGCCGGCAATCGTTTCCATTAAATAAATTCTATTTTCCCTTGAAGAGATAGCGTTCAAAAAAGCGGTTGTAGGTTGTCCATTCTGAATCCGAATTGGCAGCATCGGCTTCAACAAAGCTTTGAAAGGCATTGAGCTTGGCATCCAGGTCGTCTATAAAATGAATGACCAGCGCCTCCATGGTTTTCGGACGCTTAGGAGAGCCGTATTCGAATTCGCCGTGGTGGCTCAAAATAATATGGCGTAGTGCGAGTGCGGTCTGCGGCGGAAAATCAGGGATCGCCTCTATCTTTTTGTTGATCATTTCCACGCCCATGACCAGATGGCCGATCATGCGGCCTTCGTCGCTGTATGCAACGAGGCTGTCGTAGGAGAATTCATAAATTTTACCGATGTCGTGCAGGATTCCACCGGCGAGCAGAAGGTCTCTGTTTAATTGCGGGTAATGATCCGCAGTCTTATCCAACAGACGAACAACCGAAAGCGTATGTTCAAGCAGGCCGCCCAGGTAAATGTGGTGAAAACCCTTGGCTGCCGGTGCCCGCCTGAAAAGATCGGCTGTTTTTTCATCATGAAAGAAAGCGGCAAGCAGTTTTTTTAACGGTTCTGATGAAAGGGTGTCGATGAAAGCGACGAGATCACGAAACATCGACTGCGTATCCATTTTGCTTACCGGAAGATAATCCGACGGGTTAATCTGTTCCGGGTCGCAGGGTTTAATGTTAACAATGGATACCTGAAGCGCGTTGCGGTAGCTTTGCACCCTACCTTCAATGTAAATGATGTCGCCTTTTTTAAAGATTTGATCCATTTCTGCCGCATGATCCCAGACCTTACCGTCCGTTTCGCCCGTCTTGTCTTTCAGGCGGACGTTCAAGTAGGCTGAGCCTTTCTGGGAAAAGGCCATACTTTTTTCCGCGACTAAAAATGTAGAGGCGATTT
>JAQVLL010000306.1 GCA_028704195.1 Smithellaceae bacterium | reverse complement strand
TCGAACCACATGCACTCTATACCTGTTCACCCTCCCTCCTGCAGGACGCGAAAAAAATTGCCGATGATTATCACCTGATGCTTGGAATTCACCTTCTGGAAAATCAATCGGAGGGGGAACAGCTTCAGGATAAATTCGGGAAAAGTGCGGTTTCCTTTCTGCATGACATGGATTACCTGAACGACAGGCTTCTTGCCTTTCACTGTGTCTGCATGTCCCGGGAGGAAATGGAGCTTTTTGCGAAACACAACTGCAAGGTATCGCACAACCCCGCCAGCAACATGAAACTTGCAAGCGGAATCTCTCCCGTGCCGGACATGCTTAAAGCCGGCATCACTGTAGGCCTGGGCACGGACGGGTGCGCGAGCAACAACACGCTGGATATGATCAGGGAGATGTCCACAGCCGCCAAACTTCATAAGGTCGCCAGGCTTGATCCGACCGTCATGGACGCAAAAACGGCTGTGCGCATGGCAACCATTGAAGGTGCCAAGGCTCTGAACATGGACAATATCACCGGTTCGCTGGACGTCGGTAAAAAGGCGGATATCATCATCATCGGCCTCAACAAGCCTCATTTAACACCGATATACAATGAATATTCTCACCTCGTTTACGCAGCCGGTGGTGCGGACGTTGACACGGTCATCATCAACGGCAGAGTGGTCATGGAAAACCGACACCTGCTGACGATCAATGAATCTGATGTCATGAATGAAGTCCGGGAAATCGCCGTCAAAGTCAAAAAAAGCATGAAGATGTAATGAAAAGAAACCTCCGGGATTTTTTATTTCAACAAAGACGCATGGTTATCACTGCGCCTCAGGCCACTTCCCCGGCAAGATATTTCTTAATTTCACTCGTTGTTCTTCCGGGGCTTTGTCATCATCAGCTGTTAATTGAGGAAAGATAACTTGCAACAAAACCATCCATACATCCGCCTGAAAAATCTGATTGAACATCATGCCGAAGACATCATGATTGCGGATTACCACCATCTTCTGAAGCCGCTTCAAACCTTGACCGGCGGCGATTCAGGGAATCGCTATCCCTCGAAAAATTCCCTGGTGAGAATGCAGAAAAGATTCGATGATTCGTGCCGCCGGTTGGAGAACCGGAAACGAAGCGTTCCCGAATGGGGTTTCCCTCCCGAATTGCCCATCATCGCCAAACAGAAACTCATCATCGAAACCATCAGGAATCATCAGGTTGTCGTCATTACCGGTGAAACGGGGTCAGGCAAAACAACGCAAATTCCCAAGATGTGCCTTTCGGCGGGACTTGGCAGGCGTGGGATCATCGGACTGACGCAGCCCCGACGGATTGCCGCTCTCAGCATTGCCTCGCGCATCGCCTCCGAACTGGGCCAGTCCTGCGGGGAATCTGTGGCTTACAAAATCCGCTTTGAAGAAAAGACATCCGCCGTACCGCTGATCAAGGTCATGACCGACGGCATCCTGCTTGCCGAAACGGTCCAGGACAGGGAAATGCTTGCCTACGACACGATCATCGTGGATGAAGCCCACGAGCGCAGTCTCAACATCGACTTCATTCTGGGATACCTGCAGACCCTGCTCGTGAAAAGAAAAGACCTGAAGCTGATCATCACTTCCGCCACGATTGACACAGCAAAATTTGCCGCTGCATTTGGCGATGCGCCGGTGATCGAAGTTTCCGGTCGACTGTATCCTGTTGAGGTCCGCTACCGGCCGATCGATCCTGTGAAGGAAGAAAAGGGTGAAACGACTTACGTCGATGAAGCCGTGGCCTGTGTTGAGTCTCTGCAGCAGGAAAGGCGTTTTGAAGACATTCTGATTTTCATGCCGACCGAACAGGACATCCGTGAAACCTGCAGGCGCCTGTCCAGGCGTTGTTCGGGTCTGGTGCTGCCGCTGTTTGCAAGACTTTCAGCCGGAAGCCAGAGGCTCGTCTTTAACCCGGCTAATCAGCAGAAAATTATCGTAGCCACCAATATCGCGGAAACATCCCTGACGATTCCCGGCATCAAATATGTGATTGACACGGGTCTTGCCCGCATCCTGGAATATAATCCCCGCAGCCAGACAACCGGATTGCCGGTGAAACCGGTTTCACGCAGCAGCGCCGACCAGCGAAAAGGCCGCTGCGGCCGTGTCCAGGACGGTATCTGCATCCGCTTATACTCACGGGAAGAGTTTGCCGAAAGGCCCCTGTATTCAATGCCTGAAATCCTTCGTTCGAACCTGGCCGGCGTGATTCTGCGTATGCTGTCACTCAATCTGGGGGACGTCACTTCCTTTCCCTTTATTGACCGGCCCCATCCGAAAAACATCCGGGACGGCATTGAAATCCTGCGCGACCTCGGAGCGCTCACCCGCGATGAAAGCGAGTCCGAAACCCAAAACTACAAACTGACCCCGATCGGCGAGACCATGGCTCAATTTCCGCTCGATCCGCGGGTGTCGCGAATGATTATCGAAGCGAAGAAAGAAGGCTGCGTCAATGAGATTGCTGTGGTGGCGGCGGCCCTGTGCATCCAGGACCCCCGTGAACGGCCCTATGACAAAATCGACCAGGCAGCAGTGGCGCACGCGCAATTCCAGCACCCTGAATCCGATTTTCTCACCTACCTGCAGATATGGAACCGCTATTCCGATTCGATTGAAAAAATGGAGTCGCAAAGCAAACTGCGAAAATTCTGCCGCGATCATTTTCTTTCCTACAGGCGGATGACGGAATGGCGGGACATTCATCATCAAATCCTGGAAATCGTCAGCGGCCGTAACATAACGCGCAAACGCGGGAAAATGGTGAAGATCGAAATTGACCAGACGATTGCCGACAGGATTCACCGCTGCATCCTCAGTGGTTATCTTTCCAGCATTGCGCAAAAAAAAGAAAAAAATATGTATACGGCAGCCAAAAGCCGCGAGGTGATGCTTTATCCGGGATCCGGACTTTTCAACCGTGGCGGCCCCTGGATTGTCGCCTCGGAAATCAGCCTGACCTCCAGGGTTTTCGCCCGCAACGCAGCCAACATCAAGAGCGAATGGCTCGAGGAACTGGGCAGGGAACACTGCCGCTACACTTACTGGGCGGCCCACTGGGAAAAGAACCGCGGCCAGGTTGTGGCCCTGGAAAAAGTGATTTTATTCGGCCTGACCATCATCGAGCAAAGAACGGTCGCCTACGACCGAATCAATCCGGAAGAGGCAAAAAAGATCTTCATCCGGGAAGCTTTGGTGACGGGAGAAGTCTCGCAAAAACTTCCTTTTCTCACGCACAACCTGTCTCTGTGGGAAAAGACAAGAACAATGGAGGATAAGCTGCGGAAACGAGGAATTGCCATCGATGAGGAAACGATGGCTGAGCTCTATGAGGAGAGATTGCCGGTAATTTCGGACATCCGTTCCCTGCAAAAGCTGATCAAAGACAAAGGGACTGATGATTTTCTGCGCTTTCGTGAAGAAGACTTCATCGCGCATGACCCCGATCCCGGGGAACTGAACCAGTTCCCCGATCAAATCAAAATCGGCGGTGCGGCGCTGACCTGCCGCTACCGTTTTGAACCGGGCCGTTCGGAAGACG
>JAQVLL010000305.1 GCA_028704195.1 Smithellaceae bacterium | reverse complement strand
GTTCATAAATCTGGTCGTAGCGCAGCGAGAGGTCCGCTGTGGTCATCATGGGACGGCGTTTCCTGGACGGGTCGTGTGCGTCTACCACCATATCTTCTTCTTCAACATTTTTGGCCAGCCACTGATTTGCACCGGCCGGGCTCTTGACCAGCTCCCAATCATATTTGAAGAGCACTTTCAGATAGCCCATGTCCCAGGTCGTCGGGTTCGGTTTCCATGCACCCTCGATGCCACTCGTAATCGTGTCGGGACCTTTGCCGCTTTTGAAGCTGCTTTTCCAGCCGAGGCCCTGCTCTTCGATAGGGGCGGCTTCCGGCTCCGGGCCTAGATGGGTCGCAGGTCCTGCGCCTTGGCATTTGCCGAACGTATGGCCGCCGGCTACCAGCGCGACGGTTTCTTCGTCATTCATGGCCATGCGCGCAAAGGTCTCGCGGACGTCACGGCCGGAGGCCACCGGGTCGGGTTTGCCGTCCGGACCTTCAGGGTTTACATAGATCAGTCCCATCTGCACGGCCGCCAGGGGATTTTCGAGATCGCGGTCGCCGGAGTAACGGCTCCCGGGCTTGTCGCTCGTGGCCAGCCATTCCTCTTCGCTGCCCCAGTAGATGTCTTCTTCCGGTTCCCAGACGTCCACGCGCCCTCCGGCAAAACCGAAGGTTTTAAATCCCATCGATTCCAGAGCACAGTTCCCAGCGAGAATCATCAGGTCGGCCCAGGAAATTTTCTTACCGTATTTCTGCTTAATGGGCCACAGCAGTCGGCGCGCCTTGTCAAGGCTCACATTGTCGGGCCAGCTGCTGAGCGGTGCCAAACGCTGTGAACCGGAGCCCGCGCCACCGCGGCCGTCGCCCAAGCGGTAGGTACCTGCGCTGTGCCACGCCATCCGGATGAAGAGTCCTCCGTAGTGCCCCCAGTCGGCGGGCCACCAATCCTGCGAGTCGGTCATAAGCGCGTAGAGATCTTTCTTCATGGCCTTCAGGTCGAGTTTCTTGAATTCTTTGGCATAGTCAAACGATTCGCCCATCGGATTGCTTTTATACGTGTGCTGGTGAAGAATCCTCAGGTTCAATTGATTCGGCCACCAGTCCCGGTTCGATCTGCCGCCACCGGAGACGGACTTTTTCATCCTGCCCGTTACCGGGCATTTGCTTTCTTCGGTCATGAAATTTCCTCCTTTCCTGTAATCACGGAGTTAAAAACCATTACACTTTTAATTCGCCGCTTTTTTACAATCTGGAACGATTATAAATTATAATAAAACACGCACCGCACTTTTTTTCATCACTCGTTGAATATGCCGCGAAGCTGCGCAACAAGAATATTCAGCCGGGGCGTTTCAGGCAATCCCGGCAGTACCCGTAATATTCCATCCGCGCATCCGTAACGACGAAACCGGATTTACGCATGACGACCAGCAGAAGGGCCAGGTTATTGATCAGATCGAGAAGATAGCTGTGAAACACCGTCTTTAAAGCTCTTTTCTGCTTTTGGACAAACATTAAAATGAATTTGACGGGTTAACATTTTTTATTCTTTAGTCTTCTTTTATTGTACAAAGTATAGGAAACGCGTTTTAATGTGTCAAGCAATTCTTGGCCACACACAATGCAGGGCTTGCGTCTATGTTGGTTGGGCACAAATAGTGTTTATTACACAATGATGATCTTAGGAAAGCGGCGTCCGGTAAAACGGTAGAAATTCACAGATAATCAGGACGAACCGCTACAAAATCGTTCAGTTACAAACACTCCAGTACCCTCATTAAAACACACCAATGAATTACACGCCATCTGGAAGTTTTGACCGCATCATTTTCTTTCGATTCAGCATTCGCCCATCTATCACGAAGGTGCCATCACCAATTGCGTGAATGGTTCGCTTCTCTTTACGAGATCTGTCGAGGTGAGCAGCAACGCCTTCAAGGACAACGATATTGTGCTTTTTGATGATATCGATGACTTTACATTCAATATTTGCCAGGCATTCCTTAATCAAGGGGGACCTGACATGCTTTCCCTTCACCGGAGTGAATCCAAACTTTTCAAATTTGTCTGTGTCGGCGCCGGAACACGTTCCCACGCCAACAACCTGATCAATGAGGTCAACCGTAGGGACTGCAATTACACATTCCCTGGATTTTCGAAGCGCTGCATAGGAATAGTTCCATGGCCCTGTGGTTATGGCAAATTGCGGCGTGAAGTCCACTACCATGGTCCAGGAAACGGTCATGATGTTGTTCTTTTCGCCATCGTTTGTCGTCACGAGGACAACCGGTCCTGATTCCATCAGCGTGAATGCTTTACTGAGCGGTATCTTCTTCATGGCTGTATGCGCTTTCACACAGTTTGATTAAGGGAAAGCTGGCACAGGAGCGGTCCACGGACTGTGATCGTCTTTGGCATCGGGTCAGCTTTTTTTTATCATTTGGGGCAATCCAAGTGATGCCTGAGAAGGCCGTCCCCCACAACGTCCTGTAACCTTCTCCACTTCTTTAGAGGTCTTCTATCTCCAAATCCCCCCATTCATGCTCTGGATCACTCACAAAGGTTTGTGCTACCGCACAACTAGTTCCTCCTCCGCTGGCGGAATAATACGTCACGACTGTCCTGACTATCCATCCGCCGGGAACTTCTAATAACGCACTTTCGGTATGACTATTTTTAATGTCATTTAACTTTTTCCACATTTCAACGCCCCTCCAGTTATAAATCGCTCACATCAGGTCGTTTTAGTAAAGCCAGACGTTGTCATCGCCTCCGCCCGCCACGCTCCCCATCGTGGAAAGACGGTTGATCGCATCCGGGTCGCCTTTGACCTCCGCATCGAGAAACGTAACCGTCCACGTGAAGATGTCGTTTTCCGAGATATCGTCGAATTCGTGTCCAACACCTGTGAGTGCAACCAGCCTTCGGGTTCCGGTGAGGCGCAATATGCCGTTTTCCGCTTCGCTGATCGGAGCGGTCGTGTCCGCCGTCCCGCAGATGGCAAGAAACGGCAGGCTGATGCCGTCAAGCCCTTCCTGGTTGTTTCCGAATGCAGGCAGGATCGGATGTCCGAAATACGGCACGTAGCCGACTCCCGCCTTGATCCGCGAATCGTAGGTGACCTGTCTCGAGGACGGGACACTGTCGAAGTATGTGGTCGTCAGCTTGGCGCCTGCCAACAGGAGCATTGTCTGGCCGCCCATGCTTGCCCCGAAACCGCCGATCTTTGTCTCATCGATGTGATCTTTCCATTGTGGATGCGGGAGAACGAGATTGAGCGCCGCGGATATAGCAAGCGGTCGCAGTGCCTGCATCGCCGTGAAGTTTGTAGTTGTCACTCCCAAGTCAATGAGATCCTGGAGCTGGAGGTCATCGAGACTGAGGTTGGCAAAGCGCAGGTCGCCGTGAAACGGGGCGATGACAATGTAACCGTAACTCGCGCTAATGGTCAGCGCCTTCATGTAGTCATCGGAGGAAATCGGACTGCCCTTGTAGCCATGCGAAAACGCAACCACCGGATAACGAACCGAGGCGTCTGCAAATATCGGCGCTTCATCACCGGTCTGCATATGCGGCACCGACCTGT
>JAQVLL010000304.1 GCA_028704195.1 Smithellaceae bacterium | reverse complement strand
GTAAGACAAACGGAAAATAGCATTGAACAGGTGAGGATTCCAATCCAGGTCAATCGTTCCGGGAATACCGGGAACATAGTAACTGTTGCCGAATTTGGTTAAAATCGTGCGATAGCGGAATGCCGCATCCACTGAAACGTTCCGAAAGATCATGTACCGGAGGCCGGTTTCCACAACCAGAGCCACGTCAAATTTATTTTTTTCTTCAGTGGTCCAGCCATTGATTTCCGGGTTACTGATGACAAAACCCGGACCCACTCCCAAATAAGGCTGCAGCCGGCCGAATGGGTTCTCCGCGTTTGGAAGGAATCCATATTTTACAACGATCATCGGGGACAGAACGAACATACTGCTGCTCCCGCCGGGTATGTAGCTGGGATAATTTTTAGGGCCTGTGTCTAAATGATACAAACTTCTCTGCTCTCTCACCATCACCACCTGTTGATCGAAGCTCAGGTTTTCGTAAGTCGCATCGAGAGCCACACCAAAATATTTCATCCAGAACGGCCACTCCCGTCCCAGGAACCCTTGGTTAATGAGATCATAACCAACCGTTAAACCACCTGTAAAGTTGACATCAAACTTGACTTCCTCATACGTTTTCTCAAAGTTCCAGCTGATCCTCTGGACCATGTCTGTGTTGGGAATATAGCGAGGACCGCCCTGCACACCCATCCACAATCCCCCAAACACCATTCCGGGCAGCATCAGCATCACCGCCATCGGCATGATTAAAATTGCCAGTAACCACTTTCTGCTAATTGCCATCATTTTCACTCCAGACAAAGAAATTCATATCAACAAAACGTGGTTTATATGAACAAATGAGTAAGTTAAGTCAAGAAAATTTTAGGATTGATCGCCGGCTGTCCTCAACGAACATCTCCCATAACATCTACCATCGTATGTATCCCGTCGTTATTCGAATGGTTGACGCACCACAGTAAAACTGTGGCGTGCAGATATCGTGTATTGAAAAGGGCTATAGCTGTAATAAGCACGGGCCTCATAATTTCCCGGACGTGGAGGCTTGAAACTCAGAACCCCCCGCCCTCTTCTGGGAATATATTTATAGTTTCCCGCTGCCGTGCGCGGAGAACCTGCCCGAACCACACATATCCAATCTCTAGAATATCCGGGAGCGTTGTAATAATGCACTTTGATTCTTTCACCATAATTGTATACGTCCTTGTCTGTTATGACAAATGGCCTGCCGCCCGCAACGGTGCCGCTTCTTTGAAGAACCCTGGGTTCCGCGGGTGCCATGTTATCAGTGTTGCCGGCATTATCAGAGCTATCCTCAAGATTAGAATCACTCCCTCCGATTTCTGTCTGTGAAGTCGTCGTTGTTGACCGATCTGAAAAAAAGAGATAACCGGCTGTACCGAGAGCCGCAATAAATAAAAGAACGAGCACCGGCAGCAGAATCTTCAGAAAGGGTATCTTTTTTTTGTAAGGACTTCCTCCCGAATCCATATTCATTTTAGGTTTAAAGATGACCGTTTTGAACTGCCAGCCACACTCAGCGGCAATGTTTTTCGCAACCTCGCGAAGTTTGCCGTATTCAAAACCGTATTTGCCTCCAAATAAAAGCTGACCGTGGATTTTTTTGTCAACCTTAATCCCCTTCTGAACTTTCATTTCCTTAAAAAATCCGGCGTTCGTTCCGACAGAACGTTCCACCATCTTTTCCCAAAACGTCAACTGCTTCTTTTCCTGATCCAGTTGAACAACCGCGTCATACTGGATGTTGACCTTCTGGAGAGGTGATTGCGCTCCTGTTTGTGACGAAAATTCAAGCCATACGGGACTCACCTCACGGACAGAAAGGAATTCGTTGGCCAACGCTGTGAGCTGCGATCGGATATGGGATGTTCCCTCCGCATTACCTTCTTCTCTTTTTTCAGAACGATTTCCGCAATACGTGCAAAAAACTGCATTTTGTTCCATCGGTTTTCCGCAGGAAGAACATTTTTTCGAGTTGGATTCATCTGTGAAGCGGCTTCCGCAATTCCTGCAAAAGACGTCTTCCCGTCCCATGGATTCTCCGCAGGATGAACATCTTTTTTCTTTTACGTTTTCCATAGATCAATTTTCCTTTAAACAACCATCGAGTCAGAAAATGCATGTTATGATAATGCAGCAAGCAACAGAATATCAACCCTCGTTCCGCGTGAGTGGCCTCAGAAATTTGTTGTTTGCGGGCCTCCGGTACGAACGTTAGGCTCCCCTGCAGGCCATTCAACTATTGATAAAAGAGAGAAACGACCGTAACCCCATCGCCGGACTTGTTGCCCCTTATATAATGGACCGATGCACCTCGGTATTTGGGCCACTCCCAGCCGTAATGGGATTCTTTCGGGCTACTGTAGCGGGGAGGACCGATAACGCGCTTGACGGCAGGAAGGACCTGCTTTGTCCGATCCACACCGGGAATCTGCAGCAAAACGGAGGACGCTCGATTACTGTCGGGATGAGTTTCAACGGTTACCTCAATGCCATTATGGCTGCCGCGATAATGGGCGCAGCCGACATTAATGGACTTGACGCGTTTTAACCAGGAAAGTGCGGGCACCGGCTGGTCCTGACGAATCTCCAGAAGTATCCCTTCCACATCAGCTGAAATATCGGAAGCGACAGTAACGGACACCAGCATAATCGTGACAGCCGTCAGCATGATACAGTGGCAGATCAGTTTCCTGAACATAGCATTTCACCTTTCTTAATCATCCCGCATCTCCGACCGGCACAATTGTTGACACTTGAGAATCATAAAAAAGCACATGACATTAAGAAAACGTCATTGCTACCCCAGAACCACGGCCCGGACCTCTGTGACGACTATCGGGACCTTATCTCGGACGTCTTCCAGGACCGGGACGTCTTCCAGGACCGGGACGTCTTCCAGGACCGGGACGTCGCCACCCATGGTCGTTGCGCCAGTGGCCGCCACGCCAATGCCTGTCCAGATCCCGATGATGAATACGCGGGGGTGTCCAGGGATGTCCACCCCAACTGCGGCTTCTATAATTATTTCTCCAATAAGGCGGCACGATCTCAAACCAAGTGGGATAACCTGCATAATAATCCCATCCACGGTCATACCATTGTGAACGGTACCAGCGCCCATCCCAGTGTCTCCACCACCATCCCTGGTGGAAAAACAGGTCATCTGCAATATCTGGAACCGCATAGATATCCGTATCGGGAATGATGACCAGTTCAGGCGGAGCGACAAACGGTATGGGTGGAGGCAGCGGAAATGCGACATGCGGCGGTGGTGGCGCCATGGCGTTTGACATGATTGGAAAAACGAATGTGACCATCAAAATACATGTAACAAACAATGACTTTTTCATTGCTTATCCTCCTTTCGTAATAGATTCCCTGATCAAAAAATTATCGGGGGAACCCGTCTTTGCAAAAAATCATCCGCTCTTCGCAGACGCCTTTCAATAACGACTGAAATATATCACAAAACGAGAGTTTTGAACACAGGACTTACCAAAGGAAAACATGCAATAAAAATCATCGATTTTCTATTTTTTCCCCTGGCACATACTGCTATTGCCTTCCT
>JAQVLL010000303.1 GCA_028704195.1 Smithellaceae bacterium | reverse complement strand
GAAAACTGGGCAAGTTTGAGCTGGCGCGGTTTGGCACCGTATTCCTGGATGAAATCAGTGAAATGTCCGTCAATCTGCAGGCCAAACTTCTTCGGGTTCTGCAGGAAATGGAATTTGAACGCGTCGGCGGCAAGGACAGGGTGAAAGTAAACGCCCGCATCATGGCCGCGACCAATAAAGATTTAAAATTGATGGTTAAAGAGGGAAAATTCAGGGATGATCTCTACTACCGTTTGAATATTGTGTCCATTAATCTGCCTCCATTACGTTCGCGTCGTCAGGACATCCCTCCTTTGATTGATTATCTGCTTTCCAAAATCAACCTGGATCTTCATAAAAAAATCATTGGTGTTTCCGGCGAGATGATGGACAAATTCATGAACTATGAATGGCCGGGGAATATCCGCGAACTGGAAAACCTGTTGGTGAGGGCCTGCGTGGTAGCCAAAGGTCAGGTCCTGGGTGTCGGTGATTTTCCGGAGTTGGGCAAGGACGGTCAGTCGATAGAGACGCAAGCCGATCAAACCGCCGAAGTCTTTAAGCCTGAAGAGCCGGGTAAATTTTTGACACTCGATCAGGTTGAAGAACGCTATATACGAAAAATCATTAAAGAAACAGACAAGAACAAAGGGGAAATCTGTGAAACCCTCGGAATTTCACGTCCCACCTTTGAACGCAAATTGGAAAAATACGGCATCTCCTTTGAACGGGAATGAGGGATTGTTGACCGGTGCCGCATAGCGCTGGGCGGACTGGTTGTTCAATGAACGTTTCATCTGCCGGCACAGCAGAAGGTTTTTTAAAGATATGCGGTCCGCTGTACTGTGTTGGTGTCGCCGCAACCGGCGAAAAGGAGGCTTTATGAAAAAAATATTGCTGACCATTGTTTTTATTCTGCTGGTGCTGGCCGTTTATTTGATATTCTGGCCGGTGCCGATTGAACCTGTTGTCTGGAAGGCACCCATGGCCCCGGGCTATACCGGGCCGCACGCCGTCAATACGAAGCTTGCCGGCCTCAAGACAATTCCCCTGGGCAGGGAAGAGGGACCCGAGCACATCGCTATCGGCAAAGACGGCAAGCTCTATACCACCGTGACCAGCGGCAATATTCTGCGCATGAATCTCGATGGCAGCGAGCAGGAGATTTTTGTAAACACCGGTGGGCGGGTGCTGGGCTTCGATTTTGACAAATCCGGCAACCTGATTGCCGCCGATGCCTTTAAAGGCTTACTGTCAATCAGCCCGGACAAAAAAACCACAATATTGGCCGATCAGGTAAACGGAGACCCCATCCGCTATGCCGATGCCGTGGTGGTAGCCGGATCAGGCAAGATCTATCTGAGCGACGCGTCAACGCGCTTTGCGCCCCGGGATTGGGGTGGGACATTTGAGGCTAGTATTCTGGATATTATGGAGCAGTCATCAACCGGCCGTGTTCTGGAATATGACCCGGCAACCAAAACAACCCGCGTGATGGCAAAAGGGTTTAGTTTTGCCAACGGTGTGGCCTTGAGCCGGGATGAAGAATACCTGTTTGTCAATGAAACCGGTAAATACAGGGTGTGGAAGATTTTAGTCAGCGCAAAAGATCTGGATATGTCAAACCCGGGTGACCAGGCGAAACTGGTGTTGGACAATTTACCCGGTTATCCCGACAACCTGATGCGCGGACTCGACTCTAAAATCTGGCTGGGCTTCGCAAAGCCGCGTAGCGCTGTCCTTGAAAAGATTTCCACTCCGTTTTTGATCAAACTTACTCTGCGGCTGCCGCGTGCTATGTGGCCGGTGCCGAAAGCCTACGGCCATGTGATCGCGTTTACGGAAGACGGTAAAGTTGTGGATGATTTACAGGACCCGAGCGGCGCTTACCCGGAGGCGACAGGGGTTACGGAGACCAAAGACCGGCTCTACATCCAGAGTCTTCACGCAAGGGAGTTGGGCTGGATGCCCAGATGAATCCATAAAAAAGGTGATGGATACAAGACCTTTGATAAATAGTCGAAAGAACGAATGAAACAATGAACAGTGGCCTGATATTTCCATGATGAAAATTACGAGTGCAGCATTTATCAAGAGCGCGGTTTGGCCCCCGCAGTATCCTCCGGCGACGATGCCGGAGATTGCTTTTGTCGGACGTTCCAATGTCGGGAAATCATCCCTTATGAATACGCTTGTTGGCCGGAAACAGCTCGCTAAAACAAGTCAGACACCCGGGCGTACGCAGTTGATTAATTTTTTTACCGTCAACGAATCCATATCCTTTGTTGATCTTCCCGGCTATGGTTTTGCCAAGGTGTCCCGGACTGTAAAAAAAGACTGGGGAGACATGATAGAAGCTTACCTGCGGGAACGGCAAAATCTTGCCATGGTTATTTTTATTTTAGATATCCGCCGCGATCCAAGTGATGACGACCTGTCTTTGCGGAATTGGCTGGAATATTATAGAATTCCCTTCACAGCCGTTTTGACCAAATCGGATAAATTATCAAATAACCAGGCGATTGGACGAAAAAGAATGATCGAAAAATTACTTGGGGCAAGCCCTCAAAAAGAAACCATGCTCTTTTCCGCCAAAACACAAAAGGGAAGAGAAGATCTCTGGAACATTATCGAAAGCCACCTCTCTTCCCTGCACAGCGGTTAGGAGGAAAACATTTTTTAAAAGGCATGCATTCCCGGTTCGCTTTTTTACATTGGTTCTTAAAATAAATGATGAATAATATGCAATGTCTGGCGATGTTTTTTTCGATGCACCTGCAGGAAGCGGCCGATATGGAATGAACGCTGGTCAAAAATTTATAATCATTATTTCATATACTTAGGTACTAAAATCCAAATCAATAAATCTTCTTTACTTGACAGGGCATCGAAATTATGCTAGCGGACGAACGCCGGTCAGACGTTGTGTCTGCCGGATTTTGACATGGCTTTTTTACATAAATTACGAGGTGTAATCACGTGGTAAAAGATAACGAAAAAGTTGGTGCAGTAATGGTGGTTGGCGCTGGAATCGCCGGCATTCAGTCCTCTCTTGATTTAGCCAATTCCGGAATGAAAGTTTATCTCGTTGAAAGCGGGATCAGTATCGGCGGTGTCATGGCCCAGCTGGACAAGACCTTTCCCACAAATGATTGTTCTGCCTGTATTTTATCACCGAAGCTGGTTGAAGTCGGTCGCCATCCGAATGTTACGATTATGACCCGGCGCACGGTAGAATCCGTCGAGGGAGAACCGGGAAAATTCAAGGTCAGGATGACTGCTGCACCTCGATTCGTCAATCTGGATAAATGTACGGGATGCGGCGATTGCGCCAAAGTCTGTCCCATCACGGTCAAAGCCGAATTCAACGGCAATTTAAGCGAACGACAAGCAATTTATCGGCACTTCCCCCAGGCGATCCCCAGCGGTTTTGCCATTGACAAACTGGGTACGTCGCCCTGTAAAGCCAACTGCCCTACCCATATCAGTGTTCAGGGTTACGTGGCGCTCATTGCCCAGGGAAAATTCAAGGAAGCCCTCAAACTCATCAAGCAGGACAACCCTTTTCCCATTGTCTGCGGACGCGTCTGCAACCATCCGTGT
>JAQVLL010000302.1 GCA_028704195.1 Smithellaceae bacterium | reverse complement strand
TCGCGCTTACGGCCTGCATGCGTAAATTACTGATTACGCTCAATGCTATGGTAAAGAACAATGAACTTTATCACCCAAAATTTAGGGAGGTCCGTGCTTGACTTTCAATACAGTCGCTTGAACCTTGTTCCTTTTTTCTTAGTTGTACCCTTCCTCATACGCCAGCATATCCAGGTGCAGCGTGGCGATATCTTCAATATCAAGATTCACATCCTCGGATGACTTGGGAAGTTCAATAATCTTGATATAGCGGCGGCACTTGTTGCAGACGTCAACACGGTGGCTTTCTTCGCCTTCCACCTCAAAATAAGCCAGTGAATGCTGTTCTTCATTGCCGCAGAAGGGGCATTTAATCCGGCGGAAGTGCCATTTATAACCGCACTGATGGCAGAAGAGATAGCGTCTGCCATCTTCACTTTCACGGATTTCCCCGATCTTCGGCTCTTTGCCACAAATCGGGCAGTAGCCCTCCATCCAGCCGCATCTTTCGACAGCCGCACCGTATTTTTCCGCAATCACTTCCAATTCGGGGCGAAGGCTCTCTTCGAAAAACAGATCGATCAGATCAAACTGATCATCGTTTTCATCCAACGTTGCCAGGTCCTGGGCTGATGTTTCTTCCTCTGAAGGATTAAACGACGCATGAATAATATCTTCCCAGTTAAAATGCTCGCCTTTAATCACATCCAGAAACTTTTGCGCTTCGGACGGTATTCTTTTCTCAGCAATGGCAATGAGGGAGTAAAAATATTCCTTCGGACGGGTGAAATCGTATTTTTGTCCCGAAAGATCAATCAGGGGCAGGCCTCCCTTCATTTTACCTTCGATTAATTTTTCTTCCACTGAAAAAATCGTGCTTGCCATATTCTTGCGGTAATTTTCGCGAAGAATAAGAATATCCGCCAGGATGTCCAGAAGATCGGTGTAATGAGGATTGGTTGCCTTATAATCCTCAATTGTTTTTAATGTATTTCGCAGTTTCGCAGCCATGAATCGTTGCCTCCATATTCTTCATTTGCCAACTTTATCATTTCCGAGCGGCATTGCAAGTAAGATAACAACGACACATCCGAATGCAAAGTGACTTATACCTTATCTGCTTTCCTCCGCATCTTCAAGAAATATTTACTATACGGTATGTTATTGGAATATCAGAAGAAAATAAAATTAATCACAACAAACAAAGTAATCAGAATCGGAATCGAATATTTAAACATATAACCAAAGAAGCTGGGCATTTTAATCCCCGCCTCCTCCGCGATCGATTTCACCATGAAATTCGGCGCGTTGCCGATGTATGTATTGGCGCCCATAAAAACCGCTCCCACAGAAATCGCGGCCAGATAGGGTATTTTTTCGACAATGAGCGCGGAAACCGCCTGTGCTTCAGGAACACCGGGATAAAATTTGCCCAGCACACTGTTGAAAAAGGTCAGATAAGTCGGGGCGTTGTCCAGAAAACTGGACAACAAACCCACGGCCCAGAAATAATGGGCCGGCGTGTTGACGGATTGGATCAGCAGCGCCAGTGCGCCTTTCTCACCGGCTTTCAGTATCGCCAGAGCCGGAATGATTGTAATGAAAATACCGGCAAAGAGATAGGCCACTTCCAGGATCGGCGCCCAGCTGAATTCGTTACCCTTGCGAATTTCCGCTTTTGTATAAACCAGAGATAAAACACCCATTACGATCAGGACAGCGTCTTTGATCAAATTTTCTGCTGTCTGGTGGATTCCGAAAACATTGACTTCACCCAGTTTAATTGTTCCGCTGAGCAAAACGGCGGCGATGATGCCGGCAAGAAATATGAAGTTATGGGATCCCTCAATGCGTAAAGGCTTCGGCTCGGTGTCAGGGGCGTCGGGTTTGCTTTCTTTTTGGTAATAGTATGAATCCATGATGAAATAGACTACCAGGAGAATCACACTGGCCAACGCCATTTCCGGCAAAATATGCATGGTCCAGAAGAAGGGAACGCCGTGCAGAAAGCCCAGGAACAATGGCGGATCGCCCAGCGGGGTCAGTGCGCCACCGATATTGCTGACCAGAAAAATAAAAAACACAATGGTGTGGACCTTATGCACGCGCCATGCATTGGATCGCAGGATCGGCCGTATCAATAACATGGAGGCGCCGGTCGTGCCGATGATAGATGCCAGAAGCGTTCCGATCAGTAGAATTACCGTATTAACGGCAGGTGTGCCCTTTAAAGACCCCCTCACGTAAATTCCGCCCGAAACGGTGAATAAAGCCCAGAGCAGAAGAATAAACGGGATGTAATCTATGATGATAATGTGGGCAATCTCATGCACTGCGATTTCACGGAAAAAATACAAAAACGGCACGGCAAAAGACACCGCCCAGAAAGCGGAAACCTTGGGAAAATGATAATGCCAGAGACGAGGAACAAATAAGGGCATCAGCGCGATGGAAAGGAGAATGCCCGCGAACGGCAATATGGACCAGAGCGGCAGCTGGACTCCCAGATTTGTCTGATTATCTGCAGCAAAGCACGCAAAAGACATCATCACCAGAAAAAACACGACAAAAAACAAAATATGGAGAGACCGTTTCATCCGGTTTTATCTGTCTCCATTCGAAGGTTTTGCAAATATATGGTTTGAGTGGGATACGCAAATTCAATTGCTTCCTCCTGGATACGGCGAAAGATTTCCAGGTTGATTTTTTCCTGCACATCCATGTAATGTTTGTAATCCGGACTTGCCACAAAATAGACCACTTCAAAAACCAGCGCCGAATCACCGTATTCTTTGAAATGAACACGGTCAAGGCGGGCACCTTTCTGTTTTTCAATAATATCCGTGACCATTTCCTTGATCAGCCTGAGCTTCTCCAGCGATGTCTGATAAACAACACCAAATTTGAAGAAGATGCGGCGCTCCTCCATCCGCTTGTAGTTGTGAATACGGCTTTTCAAAAGATCATTATTCGAAAAAATAAGCTGTTCACCGTTCAGGCTGCGGATCCGGGTGGTCTTGAGGCCGATATGCTCGACCGTTCCTGAAAGCGCATCCACAACAACAAAATCACCGATCACAAAAGGTTTATCCAGCACAATGGAAAGGGATGCCAGTAAATCCCCCAGAATATTCTGGACAGCCAGTGCAACCGCAATGCCTCCAATTCCCAGGCCCGCGAGCAATCCGGTAATATTCACGCCCAGATTGTCCAGGATTAAGAGGAAAACAACGACCCACAGAATCAATTGCGCCACAAAGCCGAGCAGGGTGATTGTTGTCGTGCTCGATACATCCCGCTCCATTCGCTTTGAAACCGTCTGTTTCATCCCGAAAGTGATTCCTGCGCCGGCCCATAGTCCCCCCTGTAAAATAAGGGCCAGGATGATTATTTTCTGCAAGAAGACTGACGCGGAAGGCTTCAGAGAAACCGCAAAGGACCCAACATAGATCGAAGCAATCAGCAGAATGATCAGTTTGGTTTTTTTTAGCATATTGACAATGAGGTCATCGATTTTATTGTCCGTCAGCTCTGCCACTTTGGACAATTTGCTGACGGCCACACGCCGAACAATTTCCAGGACAACAAAGACGACTGCCGTGATGCCCGCGGCGATCAGCCATTCTTTTACCGT
>JAQVLL010000301.1 GCA_028704195.1 Smithellaceae bacterium | reverse complement strand
ATTTTAGATATTCAAAAGGTTTGAGACCGTTTTCCTTGGCTGTCTCTATGACGGAGTAAATAACAGAGCTTGCGCGGGCACCCTTTGGCGTATTGCAAAACAGCCAGTTTTTTCTGTTATGTGTTCAAGCACATAACAGAAATTATGTGCTTAATATATTTATGTGCTGGGAAGAAGCGGAGCAAGTTGCTGCATGACGCTTCTCCATAAAAAGTCAGCACATAAAACAATCAAATCATAGTGAGTCAAGAAACGCTAAAACAGAATTGTTTGGGACAAAATGATAGATGGATTGCCCTGGTTCACTCATTTTTTCAAGCGTTTGACGTTTCATTTCTATATCCGCTTCCATATATTTATGTGTTGTGATAATGCTCTCGTGACCTAGCCAAATTGCGATGGTCGAGATATCAACGCCGGACTGTAGCATTCGCAGTGCGGTCGTATGCCGGAAGGTATGAGGCGTTATGCTCTTTTTAGCGAGTGAGGGAACTGTTTCAGAAGCTTTTTTTTTCAGGCAGTCTAAGCGATAACGCACGCCGGAACGTGTCAGTATCCCGTCCGTACAATTCATGAATAAACTGTCGGACTCATTACGGTCATGACTGCGTATATAAACGGCAAGGTATTTCGCGGTGCTTTTCCATAAGGGGACATGACGCTCCTTACGACCCTTTCCGTGTATCCGAATGTATGCTGCGGTGTTCTGGCAATCAATGTTGATGTCTCTTAGCTTGAGCCCGATCAACTCGGATACCCTAACGCCGGTATTGTAAAACAGTAAGAGCATCAACATATCCCTGCACCCAAGCTCCGTATTAGATTCGCAGGTATTTTTTAAAGCGGCAAATTCATCCTCTGTCAAAAACTCCATCTGTCGTTTTTCAACTTTTCTGAATGGCACCATAAGGCTTTTATTGAGCAGTCCGCTGTATTCGGGCAATTCGAAGCTCAAAAACTTAATGAAGCTATGCAACGCAGCAAGACGGTTGTTGATGGTCTTGGAATTATTGCCCCGTTCTTTGTCTAAATATGATAAAAAACCTAAAATATGATCTGCGTCAAATTGAGCAATTGATATTTTAGCTGAAGTTACATTGAGATGTTTTTCAATATATCTGAGATACAGACGGAATGTGTCCCTGTACGATTTGATTGTTTCCGGCGATACATTACGTTGGGACATAAGCCACTGTAAGAAATACTTCTGAATCAGCATCTGGATATTATTGCCGCTTTTCATATGACATCACCCCCGAAACGATCTTCGAATTTCCGGGCGGCGATTCCGAGGAGTTCCGGAGTAGCGGACAGATACCAGTATGTGTCTTCCGGCTTTACATGTCCCATATACGTCGACAGAAGATATAGCTTCCGGTTTACGTCCTCACCGGTTTCATACCAGCGTTTGATTGTGTTACAGGCAAATGTATGGCGCAGGTCGTATAACCGGGGCCGTTTGGTTGCTTCACCGAACACTAACGTACGGATTAGCTTAAATGCATACTCAAAAGCTCGTGAATTGAACCGATGTCCATAAGAAGTGACATAGAAGTAGTCATCATCATTTCGGATGCCAATTTTGCTTTCGATAAAAGACCGGTACTCCGATAGTTTGACAATAACCGTAGGATGCAATGGGACGATGCGGTCTTTTTTAAATTTTGAACTGTTTATGAATATATGCCTTTCTTTAAGCTGTACATCGCCTATTTTAAGAGAGGTGAGTTCGGAAAGACGGATTCCTGTGGCATACATGAGTCCTATGGCTGATGATACGGTGTTGGACCGGATTCCATCCGGCGAATAAAGACCGCTTGCGCAACGCATTAATGACAGGACTTCGTCATCTTTGTAGATATATGGATTTGTACGCATGTGAGCCTTGCCAAAGATGCCGTTTTGCGGTATTTGCGCTTCGGCGTCAAAGGCGGAGATGTATACGGTAAAAGTGTGAAGCGTCTCTAGACGGCGCGCCATATATTTTCGGGTGAAATTATTGTCTAAAGATGCCCACTGTACAGCCAATTCCGACGTGACAGACCCGTCATATCCGATTTCCATGGTATATTTTGCAAAACGCCTTAGCTCCTGTGATTCAATTTTAATCACATAACCAAGGCTGCGTTTGTAAGTGATGTATTCTTCGATTTGCCGGGTTATGCGGTTGCTATCTAACATTACGCTCACCTCCCGGCCAAGGCGATGCTGCCGACAGCAGCCCGGATAGATCGGCTTTCGAGTAATGCGTCGTGGAATCTATGGATTCATGCCCCAATATATCGGCTGTTAATTTCAATGAATTACCAGAATTATATAACTTCGTCGCTACCGTGCGTCTGAGTATGTGTGTCCCGCAGAACTTGTCTTCGAGCCCAGCCTTTGCGCCATTCCTGCGTATGACACCGCGGATCTGACTGCGCCCCATCGGTTCGCCGCGTTTATGGCTGAACCTGACAAAAAGCATCCTGTTGGATGTTTGTGGGCGCGCATCCGTCAGGTATTCAACAAGTGTGCTTGTCATCTTCATAGATAACGGTAGTGCGCGTTCAGCTCCATTTTTTGCCTTACGTACCGTCACACAGCCATTATGCCAGTTAAAATCGTCAAGTGTCAATGCCGCAACCTCGGAGCATCTTAAGGCAAGCTCGGTAAAAAACAAAATGATACAGCGATTCCGTTTCCCTGCATCTGTATTTTCGTTTGGTATCATATACAATGCATTGAAAATATTTATATTCATGGTTGTCGGAAACGCAGACTTTTTCCACACTGCTGGAGAAAGCGGTAATCGGAATACGGATTGATGCACCGAATGCCCGTAAAATTCCTGGCATCTGAAAAAGTTGCGTATTGACGTGATGATACGGCCTTTAGAGGAATCAGAGAGTTGCCCCAGCTGTTTCACTATATAATTACGAATATCTTCCGCTGTTAATTCGTTTTCGTAACCTTGTGAATTGTGCTCGAAAGTATATTCCAAGAATTCGCGAACATGGCGAATTTCCGAAACGACAGTGCTTTCTTGAATATGTTTGACTTCAAGCGAATAATTGCGGAAAAGTTGAAGCAAGACCGCTGTTTCAGTGACGGAATTTGTTTTGGAATTACCATTCAGACTGCCACCGACGACCATCCTGTAATACAGCCTCAACGCTGCACGGCAATATTTGAATGTCTTTGGACGATCCATACTTTCTATATTGAGAAATGTTTCAATTGATTCTTTTAATGTGCTTGCCTGTATTGAACCGGCCTGTCGCAGAAAACGTGACAGATGAGTGCAATACCCGATGACAGATGAATTGGTGTACTCTTGTTTTCGCATGTATTCTTTGAACTTGCTGAGTTCGCAGCGTGTGCCTTTGCTGATTTTGAATTTAGACATGATAGTAATGCTCCTTCTTCTTTTTGTTTCACTACATCTATCATGTATATTTTGCTGGGTTTTACACAAACGCTGAGCACATAAATATATTCAGCACATAATTCCTACCCATTACAAAGGGCTTAATGCTACGTTCGGCACGATTATTGGATAATTCCAATCTGCCGTCAAGATATACATTCATTAAATATTTTTGTTGCTCGCAGGCATAATGAACAGCCTTGCCGA
>JAQVLL010000300.1 GCA_028704195.1 Smithellaceae bacterium | reverse complement strand
TTTATTAATGAGGCAATAGGCGCGTATCGGACAGAATGACAAAGACTTGATCCATACAGCCATTCTATGCACCCGTTCTCACATTGCAGGAAGAACGGACATCCATGGTCTATCATTTCCTTGCAATGATGAACGGGCTGACGCGTGAAATCAACTACCTCGCAGAAGATTACGGAGAATTAACATCCGTCCCGCGTGAACGGGATTAAAAAATGAACCCTTCATCCGCGAAGCTAAAGTAGCTGCCGTCGCCGATGATGATGTGGTCCAGAAGTCTGACGGCCATCAGCTTTCCTGCGGCGGAAAGTTCCTGCGTAAACTTTTTATCCTCGGGACTGGGAATGATACTGGCACTGGGATGATTGTGGGCACAGATGATCGATGACGCAAAAAGCTGCAGGGCTGTATGGATGATTTCCCGCACAATCGGAATGGCCTGATTCACCGTACCTTTCGCGGCATCACTGATTTCAATAATGCGGTGATTGCTGTTGAGATAGATCACCTTGAAAACCTCTGTTTTCAGATCGCGCATCTGCGGCATAAGAAGATTGGCTGCATCTGTAGCGGAAGTAACTTTTTGCTGCGTTAAACGGATTTCATCTTCACGGAAACGCCGTCCGATTTCCAGTGCCGCCTTGATTTGCGCGATTTTTGCCGGACCAAGGCCTCTGAATTCTTCCCACTTGCACGCATCCGTATGGCTCATGTTTCGAAATGTACCGAATTTTTCCATAATGGCACGCGCAAGATCGATCGCGCTTTTGCCTGCTGAGCCCGTGCGTAAAAGGATAGCCAGAAGCTCCGAATTGCTGAGCGCTCCCGCACCTTTCCTGATCAGCTTTTCCCTCGGCCGGTCATCGGGCGGCCAGTTTTTAATTCCCGCTGAGTGTTGTCCCCGAATCACGTCCTTTCCTCCCTCCGATTCTTTTAACGACATCAAAATCAAAAATACCAATCACAAAAAGGAATTGAAACTTTTTCCTCTGGTGTTGTTTGAAACATTGTGCGCAGGCAACCTACGTGTTATAAACCTTTTTAAATGCAATATTTTTTCAAGCCGTGTGAAGTGAATGGATTTGGACAAATTTAACCTGGTTCAAAATATTCTTTTAGGTCTAACGCTGGCTGCTCCGATCGGGCCGGTAAACGTGGAAATCATCAAGCGCGGCATGAAGTCGGGATTCAAACAAGCGCTTCTCACCGGCGCGGGTGCCATGAGCGCCGATGCCACCTACCTGACGTTGATTTTTTTCGGATTGACCGCCTTTCTGAATCAACCCATGATGAAAATCATCCTCGGCGTCGCCGGAAGTGTAATCCTGGTTTATCTGGGGGCTGCAAGCATCAGAGAAAGCTTCAGCGCAACCGTCGCAACAAACCATCAAACACAGCGTATATTAAAAAACTCCTATGTCACCGGTTTTATGCTGGCCATCTCCTCGCCCATGACGATCGTTTGGTGGACCGGTGTTTTTGGAGCGCTGATGACTTCACAGACACACACGCAGACGGATATTTCCGCTTTCCTCTCCTGCCTCTCGATTTTACTGGGCTGCTTCCTGTGGGTGTTTTTTCTTGCCATCGCGCTTCACTGGGGAAAGAAATTCATCAATGAAAGAATGACCCGATCGGTATCCCTGGTCGCAGGAATATTTTTAGTCGGATTCGGAATTTATTTTCTGTTCCGGACTTATTGGATCATTAGAATGTAAAAAGCGCAAACGGCGAATACATTTCGGAACGACCGGCGGCCCACTCATCCCTGCTTATAAAACCGTCCCTGTTTTTATCCAACTGATGGAATCTTTTTGCGGCGGCCTGTTCATATTCTTTCTTGATGATGATCCCGTCACCGTCCGCATCGGTTTCTTTGGTGAATGCCTCATGTTCTTTTTTGTCCATGTGCCCAAGTTCATCACGGGTAATCGACCCGTCACGGTTCTTATCCAGTTTATCAAAACTTCCGGACATGGCACCCAGATATTCCTGTTTACTGATTTTGCCGTCTTTATTTTTATCCAGTTTTGGTAAAATTTCTTCCGCGGCAAAAACCGTGGAAACGGCACACAACATCACGACAAGAGCGATCAATATTTTTTTCATCATTCACCTTTCCGATCATCCATATCGCAGCAAGCTGCGACGGATTAACGCTCGTCCCGCGGAAACGGGATTAAAAGTCGCGGGGGAGCTCTTCCAATTCGGCCAGAGAAAAGACCGGCCCGTCCGAACAGACGTATTTATAACCAACATTGCAGCGACCGCATTTGCCGATGCCGCACTTCATCCTCATTTCCAGGGAGGTCAGAATGTTTTCTTTCGAGAACCCCAGATCAAAAAACACCGGCAGGGTGAATTTGATCATGACGGGTGGACCGCAGATCACGGTCACGGCATCTTTCGGGGACGGCGCCACGTCCTTGCAGACTGCAGGGACAAATCCTTCCCTTCCCTTCCAGTTCTCATCGCCTTTATCCACGGTAATGACTGTTTTAATGTCATCTCTTTTTTCCCAGGCGGCCAGCTCGTCTTTATAAATAAGCAGACCGGGAGTCCTCGCACCGTATATCACGGTAATCTCGCCGAAGCGCGAACGGTTATCGTCATGAAGCATATAGTTGATGAGAGATCGAAGCGTCGTAAATGCAAATCCGCCGCCTACGACAACAATATTCTTCTTCTCCAGAAATTTGATCGGCCAGGAATTACCCAAAGGCCCCCGCAGACCGATTTTTGCGCCTTCATCCATGTCATGCAGTGCTGATGTGACCAGCCCCGGAACGATGGTCCCGGCGCGTTGAACGGTGAACTCCACATAACCGGTGTCTGTCGGCGATGAGGCGATGCCGATGGGTGACTCTCCCTTGCCGTAAATGGACAGTTCGGCAAACTGCCCGGGCAGATATTTAAATTTTTCCTCATCTGCTTTGTTCAGGAAGGTAAAGCGAAATGTCTTGATGTCGTGAGTATCCACTTCGTCGATGATTTTGGATATCTCAACCGGCATGGGAATGTATGGATTATCTGAGCTCATATTTTGCCTCAATTTCTGTTTCGTATTTTTTTCACTATTCCTTCATGGCCTGATCCACGATGGAGAAGATGTCGATATTCACCGGGCAGGCGCGCGTGCAGCGGCCGCAGCCGACGCAGGAAATCACGCCGTATTTCCGGATATGGTACGAATATTTATGACATACTTTCTGGCGCAGACGCTGATAGACCTTCGTGCGGGGATTGTGTCCGCTGGCTTCCAGCGTAAAATCGGTAAACATGCAGGCATCCCAGACCCGGCGACGTATTCCCTGCCCGAAAAGAGTTTCGTCGCAAATGTCGAAACAGTAACAGGTCGGGCAAACAAACGTACAGATGCCGCAGCTTAAGCAGGCGTCGGAAATCCTCTCCCAAAACGGCGTCTTGTGGAAAAGATCCTCGAACGTTTTAGCAACGGGATTCGCCTCTACACAGGTAAAACGTGTTTTAAAAGAACGGCCGGCTGCAACAGTTTCATCAAAATATTTCTGATCATCGGGTGTCGCGTCCTCAAGGCCGCTCATTTCGGCAAGGAGCTTTTCTCCTCGATCTGTAACGGCTTTCAGCAGCAGATCATCGTT
>JAQVLL010000299.1 GCA_028704195.1 Smithellaceae bacterium | reverse complement strand
CCGCTGTTGACGATAAACGATGCATTGGTATAATTCACAACATAGTCTTTAAAATATTTATTGCTTTCCATGATATAGTTGATCATGCCACCCAGAAAAGCGATATCCGTCCCGGAACGAAGCGGAACATGAAAATCACAGCGGGCGGATGTTCTGGTATAACGGGGATCAACATGAATAATGGTTGCGCCTTTTTCTTTGGCTCTTAAAATCCACTTAAAGGCGATGGGGTGATGCTCGGCAGCATTGCTGCCCATGATCAAAATGACATCGGCATTTTTTAAATCACAGTAGTGGTTCGTCATGGAACCGCGTCCGAACGACTCTCCCAGAGCCGCTACAGATGGACTGTGTCAGACCCTGGCCTGATGGTCGATATAAACCAGACCCAGAGCACGGGATTTGACGCTCATAATCCAGCACTCTTCGTTGTCCACATTGGAACTGCCATAGTGGCCGATGGCCTCGCAGCGGTTGACCAGCTCACCCTTGGCATTAGTTTTGGTGAAATTTTTGTCGCGAGTGTCTTTGATCAGACGGGCAATCCGGGAAAATGCAAAGTCCCAGTCTTTTTCTTCCCACTCGGTTCCATAAGGCTTGCGATAAAGCACCTTGTGGAGACGGTGCTTGTTGGCTTCGGTCAGATCGAAGAATCCGGCGCCCTTGGCGCAAAGCGATCCTTCGTTGATGGGGTGATCGGCATCGCCCTCGATATTGAAAATTTTCCCGGTGGCCTTATCCACGCTGCAGACCAAACCGCAACCAACGGAACAATAGCAACATGTCGTGATGACTTGTTTAGCGACTTTAATACGATTCATCTTGCTCAGCTCGTCGGCGTATGCCCGGGTTGCATTCAGGTTAAGCCCAAAACCGGACAGGGCTACCCCGCCTCCGATGGCACCCGTCAAGGTTAAAAAACCTCTTCTTGTAATTTGCATAAAATCCTCCCATACCTGTGTCAATTTTGATCTATGTCAAACATGGCATAACTTGACCGAAAGTCATGCAAAAGTCAATATGTTATTATAAGCATATTAGAATTTTTATTTTCCGAGGGATCCGGCTTAAAATTATGACATAAATTTTTATTCAAATTGACAATATCAAAGCGCGTCAAACAATAAAAATGTGTCATCCGGGAAACATTTTTTACGAATTTTATTGACATTATAGTCAAATTTTACCTATAAGAAAGCGCAGTTAAGATTCAGGAGATTTTCCGTATGGAAATCAAGTTTAAAGTTTGGATAGAAAAAGATGGCAAAGTGCTTTTCGGCAGAGGCAGGGACAATATTCTCAAAGCCATCGACGAGCAGCACAGTCTTAATGCGGCGGCTAAAAGACTGGAAATGTCCTACCGGGCGGCGTGGGGAAGATTAAAAGCCTCGGAAGAACGAACAGGAATCAAACTGGTGGAAATTGGTGTGCACGATAAATCAATGCAGCTCACCCATCAGGCAAGGGCAATTATCGAAAGGTTTGAAAAACTTGAAAAAGATGTGGAAAAGCTTCTGAATACCGCCAATCAGGATTTCAAGAAATTAATCCGTTCATCAGAGAAATAATTTTTTTTACCATTGCGGATCAACACCATGATCATCCACGTGACATTTCTATCAAGTGTCAAGGCCAGGGTTTACTAAACCAATCCCTTGATGACAGATCAGCTTTGACTTTCTATTCCTTTGATTAAGACTTTTAAGCTTTCCTGGACCGTTGTATGAATTCTCTCAGACCGTTTTTCAGGTGCTCCGGAATAAATATAAAGAGATATTATGCCGTTCAGTAACCCCCAGATGGCATTTTGCCCCTGACGAATATCAATTCGATCCGAAAATTCTCCCGCATCAACACCCTTCTGCAGGATTTCTGATATTGTACGGATATTTTCATTTGTTGTATGAATCAGTTGCGTGTTTTGTTCTTCTGTCAGATTCATATTTTCAGCATGAAGCATGAAAGTCATCAATATCCGGAACAATTCGTTATTTTCCAGAAAGAAATCCACATATATGCGAGCATATTTCAGCAGTAATTCCGACGCGGCCCCTTCCTGCCTGGCGAAATTTTCTATCTCCTTGTGACGCTCAATATTGGCTGAAATCAATATTTGTGTATAGATTTCTTCTTTGCTGTCAAAATAAAGATATATCGACCCTTTGCTCACTTCTGCTTTCGCGGCAATCAGGTCAACGGTAACGGATTTGAACCCCCGCTCGAAAAACAATTTACGGGCAGCTTTCAAAATTGAATTCTTCCGATTTTCCTTTTCCTTCTTTCTTCTTTCTTCAGAGCTCAAGATTCATTCTCCTCTCAACTAAGAAGACACATTAATAAAATAAATGAATAATAAAAACATTTGAGCATCCGACAGAGCGTTAATGATCTTGATGATCGCTTTTCGCAAAGTGTCCGCCTGTCGCGGTCTCATTCAGATTTCATTCTGCAAGTCATCGTAAATACTTGATAAACAATCTACTGGGTACGCATGGTGACTTACGGTCATAATGCGTACCCCAAATGATTACTGCTGTCAAGGGAAATTACAGGCTTTCTGGATTTATGCTTGATGCAGAACAAAATTTACGACTCCATCATGGAAAGTGCCATCAAGTGATAATGCTCCAGGTTGTTGAAATCAAATCAAAAGATGGGATCAGTTGCGCAACTTTTCAAGCTGACGAATAATACTTTCCAGGGGCGGCCGTTCATTAATATTATGAACATCGATGTATCGAATAATTCCTTTTTTATCGATGATGATGATTGCCCGTTCCGCTGTCCCATCGGAACGCAGAATGCCGTACCGGGAAGCGACGGCGCCATGCGGCCAGAAATCTGAAAGGACGTCAAACCAGAGCTTACCCATCTGATTTGTCCAGGAATAAAGTGTCGGAACACTATCAACGGATATCCCCAGCAGAACGGCTTCGTTCTCGGCAAAAAGCTCCTGAACGATATTGTAGCCGGGCCATTGATCGGAGCACACCGGCGTCCAGGCCGCGGGCACAAATGACAGCACAACATTTTTTTTACCGGCGTAATCCTTCAGTGAAATCTTTTTGCCGCTTATCGCTTTAAGCGTAAAGGCGGGCGCTTCCTCGCCAACCCTGACTTTTAAAACACTGTCAACCGGTTTGAGCTTGCCGGTCTGATAAACATTCTCTTTATAGGCTTCAGACAGGGCAAACGCGTTTAATGTAAAAAAAACAACCATCAATATCGGCACAAGAATTTGCTTTTTCATGAGGATCCCCCTATTGAACGTTCGCCAGTTTGATCACTTCGTCAAGAAACGCTTCAACATTTTCATGGACGCCAAGCCGGGAATAAACCACTTCCGGTTTTTTTGTTCCATGTAATTTCACCACGATGAAGTACGGCGTTCGGACTTCTCCGATCATTTTATGAATGTGAAAATCTGCGTCGGGTACGAGAGGAAACACCACCTTGTATTTCTTTTTAAACGTATTCACTTCAAACTGGGAATTCCCGGCACCGATACCGAGAATTTTTATTTTACCCTTCAGCCTGGGGTTATTCTCAATCAGCCCGAAGAAACGGTTGAGGTTGGGCGCGTCTTTCTGACAGTAAGGACAGTACATACTAAAAAT
>JAQVLL010000298.1 GCA_028704195.1 Smithellaceae bacterium | reverse complement strand
CAACGGAAAATCACAAGGTGCCGGCCACAATTTTGTCGCGTTGCCAGTGCTATGATTTCCGCCGCATATCGCTGGGCCAGATCGCAGCCAATTTAGGCAAAGTTGCCTCGGCCGAAGGCATTACGATCAGTCCCGCGGCACTTTCCTGGATTGCCGAAGCGGGTGACGGAAGCATGCGCGACGCCCAGAGTATTTTTGATCAGGTCATTGCCTATGCCGGTTTGAATATTTCAGATGACGACGTGGAAAACATCCTGGGGCTGGCCGACCGCAAGTACCTGTACCGCCTTTCCGAAGCTGTTTTATCGCGAAATGCGGGTGCCTGCCTGACGATTCTGGAAGAAGCCTACCTTGCCGGCATGGATATGAAACAATTTTACTCAATGCTTTTGAGGCATTTCCGCAATCTGCTGCTGGTTAAAATCGCCGCAGACGACAGTTCATCTTTCGATATTCCACAGGAGCTGGTGGAAAAACTAAAGGGGCAGACGCTCAATGTTTCCCGCGAAACGCTGCAGCGTTATCTGGACATTCTGCTTTCCGAAGCTGACAGCCTGCGCCGCAGCCAGGAAGTGCGGATGAAAATGGAAACCATCCTGATCAGAATGGCATACCTGGAGCCGGTGCTTCCGGTGGGAGAAATTCTGGCGACACTCGAATCGATGGAGCAAAAGCTCCACAACGGGATGCCGTCCGAAGGCCGGACGGATCCTGCGCCCGGTGCCCCGAAACATTCCCCCACGCAGCAACAGTCCGGGGTTCAGCGATCAGGCGAAGGCCCCCGACCGAAACCAGCGCCGGTGGAAGCGGCGATCCATCATACCGGGAAGCCCGTGTCAGGGGACGACTTGAAAAAGTTTATCCAAAAGGAAAAGCCGCCGCTGGGCGCAAAAATTGAAGCTGCTGAAGTTCTGGGATTCGAAAACGGCTGTTTAACCCTGGGCTTCCCCAAGGGTTATGTTTTCCTCGACAACATTATGGAAAAAACACAAAAAGAAGAGCTGGAAAGAATAGCCGGGATTTTTTATTCACAAAATGTTTCCCTGGCGGTTCAAACCGTAGATTCGCCAAAGACAAACGGCAATGGCCCAAGCCCTCGCGGCAACAGGACTAACAACATAAACAACATCAGGCGCGAAGCCATGAATTCACCGCTCTTTCAGAAAGTGCTGGCCCAGTTTGAAGGGGCTGAATTGATAGAAATTAAACCAATTACTGATAAAAAACAGGGGGGATAAGCAAGTGCACAACATCGGAAACATTATGAAACAAGCAAAAAAAATGCAGGAAAAAATTGGTCGGCTCCAGGAAGAGCTAGCCACCAAAACGATTGAAGCGCAGTCCGGAGGCGGCATGGTAAAGGTGACCGTGAACGGTAAGTTTGAAATCGTTTCTCTGAAAATCGAGAAAGAAGTTGTCAATCCTGAAGACATTGACATGCTGCAGGATCTGATCGCGGCGGCTGTGAATGAGGGCATTCGCAAATCCCAGGAGATGGCTTCCTCGGAAATGGCCAAGATTACGGGCGGGTTGAACCTTCCCGGGATGGGCATGTAAGGCAACCCATGAAATCCTACGCACAACCAATCAAACGCCTGATTGATGAGCTGGCCAAGCTTCCCGGAATCGGGGCAAAGACGGCAGCCAGGCTGGCCAATTATATCCTGCGCGCCACTCCGGATGACGTCGAGAAACTGGCGGAGAGCCTGGTCGAGGTGAAACGCAGAATCCGGCTCTGCAGGATCTGCCTCAATCCAACAGAAGAAGAGGTCTGTCACATTTGCCGGAATTCGGAACGCGACCACCATGTAATCTGCGTGGTGGAAGAGCCGGATGCTCTGGCCGCCATTGAAGAAAGCGGAGTTTTTCACGGAACCTATCACGTTCTGCACGGCGCGCTGGCGCCGCTGGACGGGATCGGCCCGGAGCATCTGCGCCTCGGTGAATTACAGAAACGAATCAGCGAAGGCAACGTTCAGGAACTGATTCTGGCCACGAACCCCAACGTTCATGGTGAATCCACGGCGCTCTTAATTACCCGGATGTTCAAGGATGCGAACATCCGGATCACACGCATTGCCACGGGCGTTCCCATGGGCGGCGATTTAAAGTACGTGGATAAGATGACGATATCGAAATCCTTGGAATTCCGGCGCGGCATGTAGCATGACGCGTGAAAAAGTCCATATACTGCGTTACGCTTCGGCCTTTGGCGTTGCGGCGTATACGAAAAATACGCCTCACTTCTCAAGCCTTGCGCGCCTTGTCTCTGACTGTTTTAAGGCGTCATTAGTTTATGTCATATCGGTGTGGAGATCGAGTTGAACGCGAAAAATGTCATTGCGAGGAATCCCGATGGATCGGGATGACGAAGCAATCAAAAAAACCATAGATTGCCACGCCGTCTGAGAGACGGCCCACAATGACATTTTAGCCAGATGGAATCAAGTTATGGATACGGAAATTAAGACAACAACAACTTTGCGGCGGATTCACACAAAACGCATTACCGCGGCTGTCCGGGAATTGTTTATTGAAGCCAACCGAAATCTGGGACCGGACGTGATTCACTCTCTGCGCGCTGCCCTGAAGCGGGAAGAATCGCCAATCGGAAGACAGGTGCTTTCGCAAATACTCCAGAATTCCGACATTGCCTGCCGGGACGCGATGCCGATTTGTCAGGACACCGGCCTGGCGGCTCTGTTTGTCGAGGCGGGTCAGGACATTCGCATCGTTGGCGGGAACTTGCACGATGCCCTTGAAGAAGGGGTGCGGCAGGCATACAGGGAAGGATATCTTCGCAAATCTCTTTGTGATCCTCTTACCAGAACCAATACGAAGGACAATACCCCCGCGGTTATCCACACGGACATTGTGCCCGGTAATCAATTAAAAATCATTGCCATGCCCAAAGGCGGCGGCAGCGAGAACTGCAGCGCCGCGAAAATGCTCACTCCGGCGGCGGGTATTGACGGCATTAAACAATTTGTCCTGGAGACCGTGGAAAAAGCGGGGGCCAATCCCTGCCCGCCAATTATAGTAGGCGTCGGTATAGGCGGATCACTCGAGCAGGCCTGTATTCTGGCCAAAAAGGCGCTTTTGCGTCCAGTGGGTAAAAAGAATAAAAAAGACAAGCGTCTGTCCCAAATGGAAAAAGAACTTCTTGATCAGATTAACGCCCTGGGTATTGGCCCCGCGGGCATGGGCGGCAGGGTAACGACCCTGGGTGTCCACGCGGAGATGATGCCCTGCCATATCGCCTCCCTGCCGGTGGCGGTGAATATTCAGTGCCACGCCGCCAGGCACCAAGAGACGACTTTGTAAAAAACCTCCTATGCGGAGTCTACACCGGCATAGAGACTGTATTAAAAAAAGTGAAAAGTTGTCATTCCGGGTATAAAGGTAGGCAAGGTGTTGCTGAAATTCAAATAAAAACGTTGAATTAATAATCACTTTAATATGTTATGGAGGCAGTTCAAAAATAATATTAAAGTGGTTTAATATTTATTGAAAACAAGATTTCTCGCTTCGCTTCGAACCGCGTGGCCTGCAAGGTTATGACGTAAATTGAATTGCGGCACAGTATCTGCGCGGGCATGACAAAAGAAAGTAAAATGAAAACACAA
>JAQVLL010000297.1 GCA_028704195.1 Smithellaceae bacterium | reverse complement strand
AGTGAAAAAGATTCTGGGAGCGCGTAAAGCGGGGCATACCGGAACGCTAGACCCAATGGCAACCGGTGTGTTGCCGGTCTGCCTCGATGAGGCGACAAAACTGGCGCAGTTTTTGACGGCGGAAAACAAAACATATCGGGCGACCATGCTCCTTGGGGTCGAGACGAACACACAGGACGTGGAAGGGGAGGTTATACAAAAGTCGGACCGGGTGGTTTCTGAGGAAGAAACCCGCACAGCTCTTGGGCGGCTTGTCGGTAAAATAAAACAGGTTCCACCCGCCTTTTCGGCGCTGAAGCACAAAGGCAGGCCGCTGTATCAATATGCCAGAGCCGGAGCGTTTCCGGATGTGGAGGCCAGGGATGTGGAAATTTTTCGTTTGGAAATACTAGATATTTCATATCCTTATGTGACCTTCGAGACGGATTGCTCCAAAGGCACCTATGTCCGGACAATTTGTTCTGACGCAGGCAGGGAAATGGGCTGCGGGGCCTGTTTATCGGGTTTGCGCAGGCTCAGGAGCGGTTTTTTCACCGAGGCAATGGCAGTGTCCCTGGAAGATGATACGCCGGAGGGTAAAAAGAAGGAATTGCTCGAAAAAATGTTGACGATGGCGGAATGTCTGCCGGTGTTTACCACAGTTAAAGTCAGCGAAGCGATGGAGAGTAAACTGAAGAACGGGTTTCAGCCGGACGTGGAGATGATGCAGCAGAATGTTCTGCCTTTTCTTGCGGTGGGAGATATGGTAAAGTTTATGAATAACCGTGGTGATCTGGTGGCTGTGGCAGAAATGTTGTTGCCTGCAGGCGGAATGGCCGGACAGGATGGTAAGATTCAGGCGGCCAGAATGCTCAGGGTGTTTAATCATACAAACCAGTGATGATTTGAAATTATTAAGGAATTAATATTAGAGGGAGGGAAAAAGCGTGTTAACTTTGGAAAAGAGAAAAGCATTGATCGAGGACTACCGGCTTCACGAGAAAGATACCGGTTCCCCTGAAGTTCAGATTGCCCTTTTGAGTGCGAGAATTGAATATCTTACCGAGCATTTCAAGGCGCATCAGAAAGATCATCACTCACGTCGGGGTTTGCTGAAACTCGTCGGACAGCGGAGAAGATTGCTCAATTACATTAAAGAAGATGATGTAGAGCGTTACAGAAGCATAATTAAAAGACTGGGCCTCAGGAAATAACAGGATCCGTTCAAGGGCGGAAGGCAAAAGGACAACCGATTGGACAAGTATTGATCCATACCTGTGTCAATCGGCTTTTGCGTTTCGCCCTTGAATTCGGTTGAAAACGCTTTCCCGATGTTTTTTTTCGGCATTGAGCGAATGGATACCGAAATTGTATTTTCCCTGGAAAATCGATGATTTTTCGTGGCAATCCCGCGGAAAATTTCCATTTCCTGTCCCGGGCAACAACCCAAAAAGGTGGAGGAAATTTAATGAGTAACATATTCAGTACGGATTTTGCGGGGCGTAATTTTTCGTTGAAGACCAATTACGTGGCCGCGCAGGCAGACGGGGCAATGCTGGTTTATTATGGTGATACCGTCGTGTTGGTTACCGCGGTGTCTTTAAAGAGCGTCAGGGAAGGTTTGGATTTTCTGCCGCTGACGGTGGATTATCAGGAAATGACCTATGCGGCCGGAAAAATTCCCGGAGGGTTTTTCAAAAGAGAAGGGCGTCCCAATGAACGCGAGACATTAACATCGCGCATTATTGACCGCTCGATTCGTCCCCTGTTTCCTAAGGGATATTATTCTGAAACGCAAATTGTAGCCACTGTGCTTTCCGTGGATCGGGAAAACGACGCGGATGTCGCGGCCTTGATCGGTGCTTCCGCTGCTTTGGAAATGTCTGACATCCCGTTTAAGGGACCGATTGCCGGTGTGCGCGTCGGCCGGATCAACGGAGAGTTGATCGCGAACGCTACGCCCGAGCAGATGAAAGAAAGCGAGATGAATCTCTTCCTGGTCGGACGCAAAGTGATGCCTGGAACGGCAGGTCGTCCTTATGATGTGGAACTGGTCATGATGGAAGGTGAAGCCAGGGAAGTACCGGAAGATATTATCGTGGATGCCATCAAGTTTGGTCTGGAGATGGTTCGGCCGGTGATAGATCTGCAAGATGAAATGCGCCAGGCGATCGGAAAGGAAAAAAGAACGGTGGAAGAAGTTGTGCCAGATGGGGACCTTGTTGCAAAGGTGACTGCTGCGGCGCTCACCGGTCTGCAGGAAGGATATGGCATGCCGCGTAAGCTGGAGCGGTACGGCAAGTTAGGCGATGTCCGCACGGCCGTTATTAAAGAAATCGGTGAAGGAGACGCGGTGCTTGCCAAGAACTTCGCCGCGATTATTGAGCATCTGGAATCACGTATTCTGCGTGATATGATTCTTCAGGAAAAGAAAAGAATCGATGGCCGGTCTTCAACCGATATCCGCCCGATCAGCTCTGAAGTCGGTGTTCTGCCGCGCGCCCACGGGTCCGCCTTGTTTTCCCGTGGGGAAACGCAGGCATTGGCTGTGCTCACGTTGGGAACCTCCTCGGATGAGCAGCGGATGGACTATGTAGGCGGTGAAGAGATGCGATCGTTCATGCTGCACTATAATTTTCCACCTTACAGTGTGGGTGAGGCGAAATTCCTGCGCAGCCCCGGCCGACGTGAAATCGGCCATGGCGCGCTTGCGCGTAAGGCGTTGGTTCCCGTCCTGCCTTCCGCTGAAGAGTTTCCCTATACTATCCGCATTGTATCGGAAGTCCTTTCGTCCAATGGTTCGTCTTCAATGGCAACGGTGTGTGGTGGTATTTTGAGCATGATGGACGGCGGTGTCCCGGTTAAGGACATTGTGGCCGGGATCGCGATGGGACTTCTTAAGGAAGGCGAAGAGGTGGTCATTTTGTCTGATATCCTGGGTGATGAAGATCATGCCGGCGATATGGATTTCAAGGTCTGCGGCACGGAAAAAGGTGTGACTGCCCTTCAGATGGATATCAAGATTGATGGATTGACCGAGGACATTCTGCGCAAGGCACTGGCGCAGGCCAGGGACGGCCGAATGCACATTATCGGAAAAATCCGCGAGACCATGACGGCACCCCGCGCGGATATCTCGATGTACGCGCCGCGCATTACCACGGTTAAGGTGAAGGCGGATCAGGTTCGAACAGTCATCGGTTCCGGTGGCAAGAATATCCGTCAGATCATCAGTGAAACCGGTGTGACCATTGATGTCGAGGACGACGGGACGGTGACCATAGCTTCTTCTGATGCTGAAGCAGCCGCCCGTGCTGTGGCGATGGTGAAGTGGTTGACCGAGGAAGCGGAAGTAGGGAAGATTTATCGCGGGACAGTCAAGAAGATCGTCGATTTCGGCGCGTTTGTCGAAATTTTGCCCGGAACGGAGGGCTTGCTGCACATTTCGCAGATTGCCAAAGAGCGAATCGCCAAAGTGACGGATGTCCTGCAGGAAGGCGATGAGGTCATGGTCAAGGTTCTGGAGGTCGATAAGTCCGGCAAGATTCGCCTCAGCCGCAAAGAAGCAATGGACGCTGAAGTCAAATAGTTTGCCATTTTCTAAACCGTTAACCAGCATGTCCGCAGAGATCAGGTATTCTTGACTTCTGCGGACATGAACATTCTTTCGATTTCAT
>JAQVLL010000296.1 GCA_028704195.1 Smithellaceae bacterium | reverse complement strand
CCATATCTTCTTTTTCTTCAAGGTTCATCCCCGCGAACGGCTCATCCAGGATCAGCAGACGGGGTTCGAGGGCAAGTGCCCTCCCCAGTTCCACACGTTTCATCATCCCGTAAGGCAGAGACCCCACCGTCTGTTTGCGTATGGACTGCATCTCCAGAAAGTCGATGATCTCTTCGAGTATCTGGCGATGCTTTATTTCTTCTTCCCGGACTTTTGGAGAAAAAAGGCAGGATCGCCAGAAACTGTAATGACAATGAATATGACGGGCGAGCGTCATGTTGGCCAGCACGGTCATCCCCGGAAACAGTTCAATATTCTGGAAAGTCCTGCCGATTCCGACATCGACCAGATGATGTGTATGCAGATGGGTGATGTTCTGTCCGTTGAAAATAATTTCACCCTGCTGGGGATGATAAAAGCCGGTGATGCAGTTCAGCAGACTTGTTTTTCCTGCGCCGTTAGGCCCGATCACCGCCATCAATTCGCCGGTATGCACTTTCAGGCCAACGTCCTTGACGGCTACCACGCCGCCGAAACTGAGGCACAGGTTTTTTATTTCCAATTCGGCTTTTTTATCTTCTTGAGGCCGGTCGATCATGATCGAAGGCCGGCTGCGGAATGCTTTCATGAATACCTCAACACACTCTTTTACGCCCCATTTACAGCTGCGGGGACACCGGAACGTCCGGCATCCCCGCTTTTGACTATTTTTTAATCATCTGAATCTTATCTTTTCCGGGAACATAGAAATTCGTCAAGGGAATGTATGTCCCGTCTTCTTTTACCCTCACCATACGCGCAGTAAATGAGCCCTCATGATTATCTTTTGTATAGGTTACGGCAGGCATCAGTCCGCCGAAATCTTCATTCTTCATCGATTCCATCGCCGCATTAATCGTTTGCGGATTGATGACTTTGGATTTCTCATGGGCGCGGATGAAAGCTCTCTCCATGATCATTCCGACAACCACACCTTCCCAGTAGGACGCGTCAAAACTGTTCACGGTTTTATATCTCTTCCACAGTTCTTTCATGGCTTCCATTCCCCTGGATTTGTCCGAAGGCAGACCGCCCGGAAACTGCATGAGCAGACGGTCACGGATCAACCCTTTGCCCATTTTGAAAAAATCGGGATCCGTGGATGTCCAGGTTCCCAGAAAAAGAGGATTGTATTTGATGCGGTCCGCGCTTTTGAAAGCGGTAATGATGGTGGAAGGAAGCATCTGGATGAAAATATATTGGGCGCCCTTTTTCTGCAGGCGGAGCAATTCCGTATTCAAATCAACCGTTCGGGGAGGAAATTCCTCAATCGCAACCAGTTGAATCCCCAGTTTAGACGCGTATTCCTTGCTGGGAGAGTGAATGGAGCGACCATAGGCGTTATTGTATGTGAGCAATCCGACTTTCGGCGCTTCTTTGCCTTTATGAATGGCTTTAATATACTCCAGCACGGCGTAACAATCCATCTTGTAGCTTCCGAAGGGGAGATACATGTAGTCAACCGGTTTTTCGAGCAGTTCCCAGCTCGTGGAATAGTTAATGGTGGGCACTTTATAGCGCTGGACAATCGGTTTTGCGGCCAATCCTTCACCGGCTCCCCAGGTGGCAATCATGTCCACACGATCCTGAAGAACAAATTTTTGAACGGCTGCCTGTGCTTCGGGAACCTTATAGGCCGTATCCACGGTGATCATGTCGATTTTTCTGCCGGCAACGCCGCCCTTTACTTCGTTCACATAACGGAAATAATCCCGTTGGCCTTTTTCATGAAACTGCCCCCATGTGGACGCAGGGCCTGTCAGGTTGATTGCCGCACCTACTTTAATCGCTTTGTTCTGCGCCTGAACCTGGCCGAAACCAAGCAGCACAAAAGCAGACACTGCCAGTACTATTAAAACGCTCCATTTTTTCATTTTCCAATCCCCCTCTTGTTTGGTTAACAACTGCCACTCTCCGGCAAAAAAAAACCGTGAGCAGATTTTGATCCGCCCACGGCTCATTCCCATTGATCATCGGTCATGATACTTTCAGGCAGACCTTGAAGCCGATAAAGCTAAAAAAGTAAAAAGTGACCGCCTGTCTGAATACTAAATATTGTTTCAACATCTGTTTACACCACCTCATGTTGAGGCGGATATAGGCAAATAGCCGAAAAAAGTCAAGAAAAAAGTTAAAATCCGCAAATCATCCGCCCGCCGCCGGTTTATCGTTCCTCCATCGGAACATAGTGTCTTAAATTGTTCCCGGTGTAAATTTGTCGTGGCCGGCCGATTTTCAGCGGCACGGTATCATGCATCTCCTTCCACTGCGCAATCATGCCCGGCAAACGGCCGATGGCGAACATAACCGTAAACATGTCCGTGGGAATTCCAATCATCCTGTATAAAATGCCGCTGTAAAAATCGACATTGGGATAGAGTTTCCGTTCAATGAAAAACGGGTCTTTCAGGGTTGCGTCCTCCAGTTCCATGGCAATATTGATGAGCTGATCCTGATAGTTGCATTTTTTAAATATCTTTTCGCAGTATTCTTTCAGGACCTTTGCGCGCGGATCGTAATTCTTGTATACACGATGCCCGAATCCGAAAAGGCGAAACTTGCTGTTTTTATCTTTGGCGGATTCTATGCATTGCCTGATGGTCAGTCTGTCGTTTTTGATCTGTTCGAGCATTTCAATCACTTTCTGGTTTGCACCACCGTGCAGCGGACCCCAGAGGGCACAGATACCCGCGCAAATGGACGCGTAAAGATTGGCCATGCTGCTGCCTACCAGCCGTACAGTTGACGTACTGCAATTCTGTTCATGATCGGCATGAAGAATTAATAAGATGCTGAGAGCCCTTTCAATGTCCGGGTCCGGAACATAGGGATTCACCGGAGAGTCGAACATCATGTAAAGAAAATTCGACGCGTATTTCAGGTCACGTTTGGGATAAACATGCGGATGGCCGATGCTGTGCTTGTAGGAATATGCGGCAATCGTACGGATCCTGGAAATCAGTGACGCGGCCATCAAATCAAACGTTTCCGCCTGGAAATCCTCCGTGTAATAGTCCGTATAGTAAACAGACATGGAATTGACCATGGTTGCGAGGATGGCCATGGGATGGGCCGTTGGCGGAAATCCGTCGAAGAACCGAAGCATTTCTTCATGAATCATGGAATTTTGTGTAAGACGTTGAGAAAATATCTGCTGTTCCTCTTTATTCGGGAGATCGCCGTAAATCAGCAGATAAGCCACTTCGGTAAAACTGGCTTTTTCGGCAAGTTCTTCAATCGGAATCCCCCGATATCGCAAAATGCCCTTGTCTCCGTCAATAAAAGTGATTGACGATGTGCAGGCCCCGGTGTTCTGATAGCCGACGTCCAGCGTGATTAAACCGGTTTCCTGCCGTAGTTGAGAGATATCGATGGCCGTTTCATTTTCTGTGCCTTTAACCATCGGCATTTCATGTTTCTTCCCGTTAAATATTAACGTTGCTTTTTCCATTTTTTCTTTTCTCCCGGAGTCAAATTCAAATAAATGAATGGCGTCAACAAATGCACCGCAAACCCGAAATAATGATGATAAA
The DNA here is from genome assembly GCA_028704195.1 of Smithellaceae bacterium. GTDB lineage: Bacteria > Desulfobacterota > Syntrophia > Syntrophales > Smithellaceae > UBA8904. Next base: position 86 of record JAQVLL010000296.1, on the reverse strand, counting down.
AATATTTTACTTCTGTCTTGGCCAGTGGATTGATGATGAAATCAACTTATTTATATTACCATATATTACATAAAAAAAACCTGTCA
>JAQVLL010000295.1 GCA_028704195.1 Smithellaceae bacterium | reverse complement strand
CCGGAAGAACTTTACCGTGCGATGGAATCAGGAGTCAGGGTCTCCACCTCTCAGGCCTCTGTTTTTGAAAGGCATCAATCCTACGCCAGCGCCATAGCCCGGTTTGAAAAAGTATTGTATTTGTGTGTCGGTTCCGCGTTTACGGGAAATTACAGCGTGGCGAGCCAATGGAAAAAGGAGCATGATCCGGACAACCGCCTGATGATTGTTGATACGGGCGCGGCATGCGGCAGACTGGGCGCAATTGTGCTGTCGACGCAGTTGTATTTCAGACACACCGGTGATGTGGAACATACGTTTACCTTCGCCAGAGAGGCGTCTGCAGCATGCGAAGAGTATCTTTTCCTGGAAAAGCTTCAGTACCTGGCGGCGGGCGGCAGGCTTTCCAAAACCGGCGCCTTCTTCGGCGATGTTTTAAAAAAGAAACCCGTCATTTCACCACAGCCGGAAGGCGCGAAAAAGGTGGGTTTTGTCAGAAATCACGATGAACAGATCGATCTGGCGCTCGAGAAGATGGCGGTTTCATTAAGGAGGGATTCCCGCGCGCTGATTATGCTGGAATATTCGGACAATGCCGGCCAGATTGCTGAATTTCGGGAAAAGGTTCAAAATCTCTATCCGCTGGCGGCGATTACGCTGCAGCCTCTGTCGCTGACATCCGGCGCGCACATGGGACCGGGGACATGGGGCGTGGCGTTTTTGAAAACAGGTTAACCATGAACAGGAAAGCCGGCAAGACCAGTAAGAACACGAAGAACTCCAAAAACAGCAGGAACCGCTTTGCTGTCATCATCCCGGTGTATAACCATGAGGCGACGGTGGTACAGGTTGCGAGGCAGGTTCTGGATCTGGGGTACCCCATATTTGTCGTGGATGACGGATCAACCGATGAAACTCCCCAGCGTCTTGCGGAAATGAAAGGCGTCACGGTTTTGCATCATTCGAAAAATGAAGGCAAAGGCGCGGCGATTTTAACCGGTTTCATGGCGGCTTCCCATGTGGCTGATTTTGCGATCGTCATGGATGCGGATGGACAGCACTATCCCGAAGATGTCCTGAAGTTGATCAGCGCGATTCCGGCCAAGAAACGTCCCATCGTGATTGGAACGCGTGAAGGCATGACTGCCCTGCAGGAAAACCATGTGCCGTGGACAAGCCGTTTCGGGCGGAAGTTTTCCAACTTCTGGGTCAGGATGTCCGGCGGTCCAAAACTTTCCGATTCTCAAAGCGGAATGAGAATTTATCCGCTGCCGGAATCCATGAGCCTCGACGTGCGTGCGCGGCGTTTTCAATTCGAGGTGGAAATCCTTGTTCTGGCTCACAGAAGGGGTATTCCGATTATCGAAGAGCCGATCCGCGTGTTTTACGGCCCGGATGGATCAAGAGTTTCCCATTTCCGGCCTTTTGTTGATTTTCTGCGAAATTCAAAAACATTTACCCGTCTGATTTTTACCCGGATATTCTTCCGGCATTGATTGCACGACCCATGCATCAAGAGCACGGGAGCCCGTCCGGCGGGTTTATCCTTGCCAGTGCCCTGGAAATATGTTTAAAATTTAACAAAGAATAAAATAATCACTTGATATTCTAAAGGGTTTCATGCCGCTGCAAAAATATTCTATAAAATGGTCAATCGTCATCATTGCTGCCGTGGTTGCGGGACTGCTTTTTGTCTGGGAAACCTCTCACTTGAAAATAGAAACCGATATTCTGGAGTCCATGCCCCACAACGATCCGGTACTGAACTCTGCCCGGCAGGTGATCCATCATCTGCCGATTCAGGACAAAATTTTTCTTGATCTGGAACAGGCAGGAGGCGATCGGGAAGACCTGGTCAAAGCGGCCCGGCTCGTTACCGTCAGATTGAGCAAGAGCGGATTGTTTGCGTCTGTCGGAATTGGCGATTCTGCGGATCATTTTCCAAAGCTGCTTGCGCATGTCAGCAGCAATTTGCCATGGCTTTTGAGTGCGTCTGACCTGGAACAGAGGATTCGGCCCCTGCTGGAGCCGGAACAAGTCAGGACGGCTATGGCGCAAAACCGGCAGAGTCTGCAGCAACTCGAAGGGATAGGCCGCAGTGCAATGATGGCTTCGGACCCGCTGGGATTTTCCGGGGTGATTCTGGGACAGATGTCGGCACTGCTGCCGACCGGCGGGGCGCAATATTATTTGGGGCAGCTGCTTTCCGCGGACGGCAGACATGCGCTGATCGTCGCCCGGATAGACGGATCGGGAACAGATACGTCAAAAGCCGTCCGGATTGAGAATCTTCTTGATGAGGCCAGACAGGAACTGAAGACAAAGACCGAATTGCAGGGTCCATACATGCTGACATCCGTGGGAGCTTATCGCGCGGCACTGGATAACGAAACCGCGGCTAAGCGCGACACCAGACTGGCGATCTTCCTGACAACCCTGGGGATTGCCCTCTTGCTTATTTTCGCCTTCCCCCGTCCCCTTATAGGACTTCTGGCGCTATTGCCTTCCGCCGTGGGTGCTGTTGCCGCGTTATTTGTCTGCTCATTCCTGTTTGAATCCATGTCCATGCTGGCCGTTGGTTTTGGCGGTGCGATTATGGCGTTCACGGTTGATCTGGGCATCACCTATTTATTGTTTCTGGATCAACCATACGCCACTCGCGGAAAACAGGTGGCTCGTGAAGTCCGCTCGGCGGAATTGACGGCGGTTTCAACAACCATCGGCGCTTTTTTGCTGCTTCTGGTCAGCGATTTTAAAATTCTTGCCGAAATAGGGGTCTTTGCCGCGCTGGGCGTGGCGTTTGCGTTTGCTTTCGTGCATTTTGTTTTTCCAAGAATGTTCCCCGCCATGCCGCCCGCGTCGCGAACCACCAATCCTTTTCTTCTTGATGCACTTGTGAAAATATCAGCTCCGGCAAAATGGAAAGCGGTTGCCGCCGTCCTCTTTGGCTTGACGATGCTTTTTTTTGCCAAGCCGGCCTTTAACGTGGATCTACAGACCATGAATTCAGTAAGTAAAGACACGATCCGGGCCGAGCAGAAATTACAGGAGGTCTGGGGAAATCTTTCGGGCAGACGCTATATTTTACTGCAGGCCCCGAACCTTGAAGGATTGCAGGATAAAAATGAGCGTTTCATGACCCTGCTGGCCGGTGATGTGCAGGAAGAAAAACTCCTCCCCGCATTTCTTCCTTCCGTTCTGTTCCCGTCTGGAAGACGGGCTCAAACCAATCATGAGGCCTGGCGCAGTTTCTGGAATCAGGAACGCGTGGCCCGTCTGCAGCGGAACCTGAACGCGGCGGCGCTGGAGAACGATTTTGCCCCGGATGCGTTTGACTCTTTTTGGAAAATCATCCGGAAGGATTTGCCGGGAAATTTCGTTATTTCTCCGGATTATTTTGAGATGCTGGGCATTTCTGAAACGCCTGAAGGCTATACACAGTTGACGTTGCTTGGTGCGGGGAAAAATTACAACGCCGAAGATTTTTTCGACAGGATTTCGAAGGCAGACATTGCTAAGCTGTTTGATGCTGATTTATTCAACAGAAAACTGGGCGAGTTTTTAAAAAGGCTGTTTGTCGAAATCGCCCTGATTGTCAGCGTTGGTCTGGTTCTCGTGATCTCTCTTTTATTCCTGGACTGGCGATTGTCGCTGGCAGCGATAGCTCACGTTGTGTTCGCT
>JAQVLL010000294.1 GCA_028704195.1 Smithellaceae bacterium | reverse complement strand
TGGCTTCCCTTTCCTTGGTGTAAGCCAGATTGAGTGCAACCGGGCCAAAGCTATTAGAATACTTGATTCTTCCCTTGGGACTGTAGCTGTTACCAAAGATAGTTCCCGTTGAGCCATCATTCATGTATCCGGCACTGAAAATACCAATCGGTGACTTATACTCGATATAGGCCCAGTCAAAGGCGATGTTTTCATTTTCCGCAATCGTTCCGGCAGAGTCTGCAGCCAACGCCGTGCCCGTCGCGGTTCTGGCTGCTCCCCAAGCTCTCTCCATCGCGTCAAAACGCGTAATCAGGGTCAAACCGGGTGCCACGATAAAATCCGTCTTGACTCTTAGTCTCTGGTAATAAAATGCTGTACCCGGACCGTGATCTTTGCGAAGGTCTGTTTTGTCCAGATACATCCCTGCCGCATAATACTCGCCACTGAACTTCAAATCAACAGCCATCGCCTGCGTGCTGAAGGCTGCAATCAGCCCAAGCGACATGAATAATAACCAAATTCTCTTCATCTTTTCCTCCTAATAATTTTTTTATCAAGGTCAGCTTATAAAAGCTCATCCCTCAAATATCGATGGAAGAAACCATAAAGTTTTTTTGTTACAAAATGATGACGAAACGATTATGAATTGAAAAATAATGCACGATGTGGCGAGGGATAGACCCAGTTAATTGAATTCACTACATTTCCTTGGTAACCTTAACAGCAAATATTCACTTCGTATCAGGACCAAAAAAAAGGCAGAGCCTGCGCCCTGCCTTTTTGCGGTTCATTATAGAGAACTATTCTTCTTTCTTTTCTTTTACTTTTCTTTTCGGTTTTGCTTTTTCTTTCTTTTTTTCATCAGGAATATATTCCAGGATGGAAACAGGAGCGTTGTCGCCAAAGCGATAGCCGACTTTGACAATACGCGTATAACCGCCTGCGCGATTGCGGAACCGTTCGGTCAGTTCGCCAAAAAGTTTGGCGACCATCTCTTTGTCGCGAACAACGGATAGTGCCTGACGACGGGCGTGAAGGTCACCCCTCTTGCCTAGCGTGATCATTCTATCCGCCAATTTACGCACTTCCTTGGCCATTGTATCCGTCGTCCGGATACTTTCATGCTTTATAATCGATGTCACCATATTGCGAAACATGGCTTCCCGATGGCTGGACGTTCGTCCTAATTTTCTGCCCGCCTTACCATGATACATTGCTTACGTTTCCTTTCCTGACTGTCAAATCCTGCCCTGATGCTTTTTCTTTCGAGTTCTATTAAATCGCTTACGAATTAATTATCCAGTTTCATACCGAAAACAAGACCGTATTCGTTAAGGATGTCTTTGATCTCGGAGAGAGACTTACGTCCGAAATTCTTTGTTTTCAGCATATCCGCTTCTGTTTTCTGAACCAGTTCACCAATTGTGTTTATGCCGGCGTTTTTCAGACAATTGGCGGAACGGACGGAAAGCTCCAGATCTTCAACAGATCTCGACAAAATTTCGTTGACGTTTGCTTTTTCATCTTCTTTTTCCGGCACAATTTCTTCTTCGACTTCTTCGAAATTAATGAAAACATCCAGTTGCTGTTTCAATATTTTGGCTGCATAGGCGATGGCATCACCCGGATTCAAACTGCCGTCTGTCCAGACTTCCATGACCAGCTTGTCATAATCCGTAATCTGACCGACACGGGCGTGCGATACCACATAATTTACCTTTTTAATCGGAGAAAACATTGCGTCGATGTTAATCGTCCCTTCAGGCTGGTCCGGTTCAAGTTCTTTTTTGGCCGGGGCATAGCCTTTCCCCATTTTCACAACCATCTCTGCCTTAAAGGTGCCGCTGCCCGACATGGTTGCAATGTAGTGCTCAGGATTCAGCACTTCAATCGTTCCGTCTGTGATGATGTCTCCTGCGGTAATGACACCGGCGTTGATCACATTAAACCGGACGACTTTGGTATCCGCCACACCCAGTTTAAATCGAACACCCTTCAGATTTAAAATGACATCCGTGATATCTTCCTTGATTCCGGGAATCGTGGAAAATTCGTGCAAAACACCGTCAATTTTAATGGAAGTGATCGCCGCTCCCTGAATGGAAGACAGGAGCACTCTTCTCAACGCGTTGCCCAGCGTGATTCCAAAACCTCTTTCCAGCGGCTGAATTGTAAATTCTCCATATAATCGTGTATGAGTTGCTTCATCAACGTCAACACGTTTGGGACGAATCAAACTCGACCAGTTTCTCTGCATAATCAAACCCACCTTTTAGCTGGTTTATTAAATATTATGTTTGCTTATTTCGAATAAAGTTCAACAATGAGCTGTTCTTGTACCGGCATGGTTAAATCCTCCCGAACCGGCAGTATTTTAATTGTCGCTTTAAAGTTATCTTTATCCAATCCCAGCCAATGTGGAACACCTCGTCTCGCGACGGTTTCCATAGCTTCAAGCACCCGGTTAATCTTTCGGGAGCCCTCTTTAATAGTGACTTCATCGCCTGCTTTGAGCAGGTACGAAGGTATGTTTACCGATTTGCCGTTTACCAGAAAATGACCGTGGCTGACGAGCTGCCTTGCCTCAATTCGCGAATTGGCAAAACCAAGGCGAAACACCATGTTGTCCAGCCTTCGCTCTAACAGCACCAGGAGATTAGTACCTGTAATGCCTTTCTGGCGGTCGGCTTTTTCAAAGTAGCCGTGAAACTGCTTTTCCAAAAGACCGTACATTCTTTTGAGTTTCTGTTTTTCCCGCAACTGGGTGCCATAGTCCGACTGCTGCTTTTTATGAGCCTGACCATGATCTCCCGGAGCATAGCCCCTTCTTTCAAAGGAACATTTTTCCGAATAACAACGATCGCCCTTTAAAAAAAGTTTCAAACCTTCCCGGCGACACAATCTGCATGAGGAATCCGTATATCTTGCCAAAAAACGCCTCCCTATTAATTTCTAATTATTCTAAAATATCTGTTTTTATACCCTGCGACGCTTCGGCGGTCTGCAGCCGTTATGCGGGACAGGCGTTACATCGCGTATCATCGTGATGGTCAATCCGGCAAGCTGCAAGGAACGCAAGGCCGATTCCCTTCCGGCACCCGGGCCTTTGATGTAAACCTGGACCCGACGCATGCCCTGTTCTTTTGCTTTACGCACCGCGTCTTCCGCGGCCATCTGTGCGGCAAAAGGCGTGCTCTTTCTTGACCCCTTAAACCCCTGTAATCCCGCTGACGACCAGGAAATGACGTTACCCGTCATGTCCGTGATGGTAATGATGGTATTATTGAAAGTGGATTGAATATGGGCAACACCTTCTGTAATGTTTTTCTTTTCTTTTTTCTTGCCTGTTCTTCTGACTGTTTTCGCCATTTTCCCTCCGGTCGAAAATTAATTCCAACTACTTTTTCTTCCCTGCGATTGCCCGTCTCGGACCTTTTCTTGTCCTTCCATTGGTGTGCGTCCGTTGTCCTCTAACCGGAAGCCCTTTACGGTGGCGTAAACCGCGGTATGCTCCGATATCCATCAATCGTTTAATCGACATGGATACTTCCCGTCGCAGATCACCCTCCACCTTGCCTTCTTTATCGATGATGCCTCTGATCGCCGATATTTCCGAGTCGGCCAGTTCGTCAGTTTTTGTATCCGGGCTGACACCCGACTCTTTCAGGATCTGCTTTGCCCT
>JAQVLL010000293.1 GCA_028704195.1 Smithellaceae bacterium | reverse complement strand
TTTTTCCTCACGTTGTTTCATGATGTAAAAATAAGCGGATAAGGTGCAGGATAAAAAATGAATAATCGAGCGGCCATTGAGCGCGCCAGAGAAGTTTTGAAAATTGAAGCGCAAAGCATTTTGAGCCTTATGGATAAAATCGACCGGAATTTTTCGCGAGCGGTCAATTTGATTTACCAGTGCAAAGGGAGGGTGATTATCACGGGCATAGGAAAATCCGGGTTAATCGGACGGAAAATCGTCGCCACCCTGACCAGCACAGGAACACAGGCGCTCTTTCTGCATCCGGTGGAAGGCATCCACGGTGACCTGGGCATTGTGACAAGGGAAGATATCCTGCTCGCGATCTCCAACAGCGGGGAAACCCGCGAACTGATGCCCATCATCAGTTCTATAAAGCACATTGGCGCGCCGATCATTTCCTTTACCGGCGTGCTTACGTCAACGCTGGCCAAAAACAGCGACATCGTCATTGACGTTTCCGTGGAGAAAGAAGCCTGTCCTTTCGGTCTGGCGCCGACATCCAGTTCCACCGCAGCACTGGCCATGGGAGACGCTCTGGCCATCGCGCTCATTGACAAACGTAAATTCCGTGAAAAGGATTTCTACAAGTTTCATCCGGGCGGTTCCCTGGGAGCAAGGCTTCGGGCAACGGTCCGGGATGCCATGGTTGTAGGCGACAGAATCCCGCTGGTCCAGACAGGAACATCCGCCCTGAAGGCCATCGGGGTCATTGACCGCATGAACGTCGGATTCGTGCTGGTAACGGACAAAAAAAATCATCTGCTGGGCATTCTGACAGACGGTGACGTGCGCCGGATGATCAGCAAAGGCATATCCTTTGAAGGTCGTACCATCGACGATATTATGACAGCCAACCCCAAAACCATAGACGAGAAAGCATCGCTGGCGGAAACGGTTGAGTTCATGCAAAAAATTGAAATCACCGCTCTGGCCGTGGTAAACGCAAAGAAGAAACTCATCGGCTATGTCCATCTGCATGACATCTTCGGCCGGGGCGGCTCGGTCAATATTTCCGTCACCTGAGCAGGTAAAGATTCATGGCTTTATATGAATTCGAAGGCAAAAAACCGCAGATCCCGTCCGATTCTTTCGTTCATCCGAACGCTGCTTTGATTGGCGATGTCCGCCTGGGCCATGAATGTCTGATCGCCCCGGGAGTGTCGATCCGCGCGGATTTCGGATCGGTCATTATCGGCGACCGTTCCAGCATCCAGGACAATGCGGTTATCCACGTTTATCCCGGGTCTCAGTCCATTGTTGAAAATGACGTTACCGTCGCCCATGGCGTCATCCTACATGATGTTCACATCAAGGCCCGCTGCATGATTGGCATCGGCGCCATTGTGCTTTTCAATGTGATTTGCGAAGAAGATGTTTTTGTCTCGGCAGGTTCACTGGTCCCCAGGGGCATGCATATTCCCGCCGGTAAGATTGTGGCCGGCAATCCGGCCAAAATCACCCGCGACGTCACGGATAAGGACAGGCAGGCGGCTAAAGACGGCATTGAAGCCTACCGGTATCTTTGCCGGCAATATCTGGCAACCATGAAGAGTATCACGTGATTTTCTCTTAAAAAATCATTCTACGATGATTGTTTTTTCTTTGCCTTGATCAGCAAAACCGCCGATAAAGAACGGGGCATGATGAGTGCGTCAAGCCAGGCAATGCCTGCATATAATTTATTGCCCCATTGAAAAAGTTTAACGGTTGCACCGCCGGGATTCTTTTGTTTTTTTTTAACATCGCCCTTCGCTTTCCAACTCTCAAGACCGGAGGCGCAAATGGTAACGGCCCACATGGTTATTTTTTCCAGTGGCCCAAGCACTTTTCTGACGTACTCGGTTTGAAACCCGGCCTCAGCCAGAAGGGATATCATTTCAGCCAGTTCATAACGGCGATAATGATTGACGTAACGGTCATCGTGAGAGAAATAAAAATGACGGTGAGGAAACGTTACAATCAATGTACCGTCCGGCTTGATCACTCTGGCGATTTCCATCAAAGCTTTTCTGTCATCTTCAAGGTGTTCGAGAACCTCGGAGGAAATGACATGTGAAAAACAACAATCATCAAAGGGCAGATTCATGGCATCGGCAACTACATATTGCCCCTTACCATGTATCTTTTTCAGCATGTCGAGCGCTGAAGAAGACAGGTCTGTATAGACAACATTGTCCCATGATGTCAGCACGGGAGAAATACCGCTGCCTGTTTCCAGAACGATTTCTTTCTTCTCGGAGCGCATGGCCTTTTCAACGGCACGCTTTCTCAAAAGATAGTTGTACAGGTAATTTTTTAAGGTAACATATTGGTCGTTCTCGAAAAAATCCTGGAAACGGTTAGCGTTTGCGGATTTCATGGATGTATCTCCGGAAACAGCGGTGTTCTGATCAATCCGGATTTGGACATACGATATTTCCACGCTGTTTTGAGACACCCAAGCCCGTACTCCACACTGCGGCGAAAATTAATGGATGACGCCTCTGCAAAGTACTTTGTCGGACAACTGACTTCCGCAATGGTATATCCAAACCAGATGACCTGGGCGAGCATCTGATTGTCGAAAACAAAATCGTCTGAATTGGAAGCCAGGGGTAGTTTTTCAAGCAGTTCACGGGAAAAAGCGCGATATCCCGTATGATATTCTGACAGCTTTGCCCCCAGCATCACATTTTCAACAAGGGTAAGAAAACGATTAGAAACATATTTCCAGAACGGCATACCGCTTCTTACCGCATGCCCGCCCAGAATTCTCGACCCGAGAACACAGTGATAGAGTCCGTTCCCGATCATGGAGGCCATGGCCGGGATCAGCATCGGTGTGTACTGATAATCGGGATGAACCATGATGATAATGTCTGCCCCCTCTTCCAGCGCCATCTTATAGCAGGACTTCTGATTGGCGCCGTATCCAAGGTTTTTACTGTGAACATGAACCCTGGTTTTGGGAAGTTTACGGGCAATGGAGGATGTTTCGTCATTGCTTGCATCATCGACCAGAATCACGGTATCGACGATCTCCTGCGCCATGACCTCATCATAGGTTATTTTCAGCGTCTGAGCCGCATTGTAAGCAGGCATCACCACAACTACTTTTTTATTTTTGAACATCCCCCCGTCTCCAATGATATATTTTATATAGTATAATCATTTTCTTGTCCATAAATGGATGACATCGATATTTGATAAATGGATTTATTAACGGTCTCATAATTGAATGCACACTTGTCATGCCTCTGGCGAACAGACTGTGTCATAAACACGAAATTATAACAAAAGTTGTCATGCCGGTCTTGTGACCTTCAGGTTACGCAGGCCGGCATCCAGGAATTCTTTAACTGGTTCCCGGCCTGCGCCGGGAAGACGACTGAGATTGTAATAGTCTCCATCATGAATACTATTATGAGACATTAATAAATCAAAAAAAGGGATCAACGGTTGCCCGTTAATCCCTGGATCGAAATGGTAGGCGGTACTGGGATTGAACCAGTGACTTCTACCGTGTGAAGGTAGCACTCTCCCGCTGAGTTAACCGCCCGTGTTTTGTCTGCTATAGCTTAATTGTTGAGTGCCAAGACATCGTGGACAAAAAAAGTGCCAAGACGTCGTGGACAAAAGTTCTTTGACAATCGAATAGCTATTACGTCATGTCATGGACATCAAAAACCATTCGGAG
>JAQVLL010000292.1 GCA_028704195.1 Smithellaceae bacterium | reverse complement strand
GCTTTCGGTTTTGAACCGCCTGTTTTCGCCCATCATTGCCTGATTCTGGGCAAAGACCACGCCAAGCTCAGCAAACGTCACGGTTCCGTGTCCGTTGGCGAGTTTCGCAGGAAGGGATATCTTCCGGAAGCGCTTGTGAATTATCTGGGGCTTCTGGGAAGCTCGTTTGCCGACGCCCGTGAAGTTCTGTCTCTATCCGAAATGGTTGAAGCGTTTTCCCTTGAGCGTGCATCGAAAAGCGGCGCGGTTTTTGATGAAGAGAAGCTACGCTGGCTCAATGCAATTTATATTCGAAGCCTGACTGCTGATGATTTAATGAACAGGCTCTGGCCTTTTTTACGCCGCGCCGGTTATCAGCCCGAAAAACTGGAGCCCCGGTGGATGAAACAAGTCATTGAAACCGTAAAGGATGAACTGACGGCGCTGGCCGATGTCGGTGAACACATTGAGATATTTTTTGAGGGCCGGTACCGGATGACACCCGAAGCGAAACAGATCCTCGATTCCGCAAACGCGAAGAAAGTGGTTTTGGCTTTTGGTGAGTATCTGGATGACGCCGAAGGATCGCCGCTCGAGATCTATGCAGCGGCAATCAAACAGGCCAGGGAAAAATCCGGGGTCAAGGGCAGGGATTTATTTATGCCGGTGAGGGCGGCGCTTACCGGAAAAGTCCATGGGCCTGAGCTGGAGAAGGTGTTTGCCATTCTGGGAAAAGAGTCCGCAGTCAAAAGGCTGAAGCAGGCGTATCCATGACCCGTTGTCTCCACCGTTACATCCGGCGGAAGGATATGCTTTAGTAACGAAACTTCAGGGAGCAACATTTTGAAAAAAACCAAGACGAGTTTCTTTTGCCAGCATTGTGGTTATATGTCGCCCAAGTGGTTGGGCAAATGCCCGTCCTGCAACGGATGGAACTGTTTTGCCGAGGAGCTGGTTTCCCAGCCGGATTCAGGGGGACGTACCCATCTGTCTTTTGACGGCAAGCCACTGCCCATTGAAGAGATTTCAGCCGATGAAGGCGAGCGGATGCTCACCGGCATTGCGGAGATTGACAGGGTGCTCGGAGGCGGAATCGTAAACGGTTCCGCGATTCTGATCGGCGGCGAACCCGGTATCGGCAAATCCACCCTGATGCTTCAGGTCATGAAAAATATTGCCTCCGGAGGCAGCAAGGTTCTCTATGTTTCCGGAGAGGAATCCGCTCATCAGATCAAACTTCGCAGCAACCGGATTGGTGCAGCGGCCAAAGATTTACTGGTTCTGGTAGAGGTGTCCCTGGAGAAAATCCTCGACCATGTGAAAAAGATTGAACCCGCCATCGTGGTGATTGATTCCATTCAGACCATGTATTCGGGTGATCTGATGTCGGCGCCGGGCAGTGTCGGGCAGGTACGTGAAGCCTCTTCAAGGCTCATTCTTTCGGCCAAGAAAAACGGAATTCCCGTGTTTTTGATCGGTCATGTCACCAAAGACGGTTCCATTGCCGGGCCAAAGGTTCTTGAACACATGGTGGATACCGTTCTTTATTTTGAGGGAGATGCCGGGCACGCCTACCGGATTATCCGCAGCATCAAAAACCGTTTCGGTCCCACCAATGAAATTGGCGTTTTTGAAATGCAGGACAAGGGGCTGAAAGAAGTTCCCAATCCGTCATCCTTTTTTCTGGCGGAGCGGCCGCAAAACGCCCCCGGTTCAGTGGTTGTGTCCAGCCTGGAAGGCACCCGGCCGATTTTAGTGGAAATTCAGGCGCTGGTCAGTCAGTCCAATCTGGGCATGCCGCGGCGCACGGCCATTGGCGTGGACCACAATCGCGTGTCGCTTCTGGTTGCTGTTCTGGATCGGATCTGCGGTTTGCATCTGGGAGGTTCGGATATATTTATTAATGTTGCGGGAGGAGTCCGGGTGGATGAACCGGCGGTTGACCTGGGGGTGGTCGCGGCAATGGCGTCAAGCTTTCTGGACCGGCCGGTTGATCCGCGAACGGTTATTGTGGGAGAAGTGGGGCTCACGGGTGAAGTAAGGGCGGTCTCCCAGATGGAAACACGGGTCAAAGAAGCGTCCCGCCTGGGATTTAACAGATGCATCTTGCCGAAAACAAACATGGTTTCCCTGACCCGGAAAGCCAGCATGGAATTATCTGCAATAAGTTCCCTGAAGGACCTTTTGGAAAATCTTTTCTGATAGAGCCTGAAAAAAACTGCCCAAAAATTTGTCATAAACCTTGACAGGGGTGAAATCGTGCATAAAATAGCGCCGCTTAAACAGAATTTATACATTTTAATATAATCAAGGGAGAAAGGAGAAAGTAGTATGAAAATCAGACCTTTACAGGATCGAATCATTGTAAAACGTTTGGAAGAGGAGACCAAAACCAAGGGAGGTATCATTATTCCTGATACGGCCAAGGAAAAGCCCATTGAAGGAAAAGTCGTTGCCGTCGGCAAAGGGAAAAAGACGGATGATGGCAAACTGATCGCCTTGGATGTTAAAGTCGGCGATAAGGTCCTTTTCAGCAAATACGGCGGAAGTGAAGTCAAGATCGATGGTGAAGAATTCCTGATCATGAGAGAAGACGACATTCTGGGTGTTATTGAAAAATAAGAAACTATTAAGGAGGAAAATATACAATGGGAGCAAAAATACTTCTTTACGATGAAGAAGCAAGGAAATCGGTTCTGAAGGGCGTCAATACCTTGGCCGATGCCGTGAAAGTGACCCTTGGCCCCAAAGGCCGCAATGTTATCATTGACAAGAGTTTTGGCTCACCCACCGTTACCAAAGACGGCGTTACCGTAGCCAAAGAAATCGAACTGGAAGACAAATTTGAAAACATGGGCGCACAGATGGTGAAGGAAGTTGCCAGTAAAACCAGCGATGTCGCCGGTGATGGCACCACCACCGCCACTTTACTTGCCCAGGCCATTTACCGTGAGGGTGTCAAGGCCGTTGTAGCTGGTTCCAATCCGATGGACGTCAAACGCGGCATCGACAAGGCTGTCGAAGTTGTTGTCAAAGAGCTCGGCAAAATGAGCAAACCCACCAAAGACCAGAAAGAAATCGCACAGGTCGGTACGATTTCCGCCAATAACGATGAAACCATCGGCAATATCATCGCCGGTGCGATGGATAAAGTCGGCAAAGAAGGTGTGATCACCGTAGAAGAAGCCAAAGGTCTGGAGACCGAACTGGAGATCGTCGAAGGCATGCAGTTTGACCGCGGTTATCTTTCTCCCTATTTTGTCACCAACGCCGACAAGATGCTGGTCGCGCTGGAAGATGCATTAATCCTGATTTATGAAAAGAAAATCAGCGGCATGAAAGATCTGCTGCCGATTCTGGAACAAATCGCCAAAATGAGCCGTCCGCTCCTCATTATCGCCGAAGACATTGAAGGCGAAGCGCTGGCCACCCTGGTGGTCAACAAGATTCGCGGCACCCTGCATGTAGCAGCCGTCAAAGCCCCCGGCTTCGGCGACCGCCGCAAGGCCATGCTGGAAGACATCGCCATCCTCACCGGCGGCAAGATGATCTCCGAAGACATGGGTTACAAACTTGAGAACGTCAAACTCGAAGATCTTGGTAAAGCCAAGAAGATCACCATTGATAAAGATAACACGACCATCATTGACGGTGCCGGAAAGCGTGCTGAACTCGAAGGACGCGTGAAGCAGATCCGTGCCCAGATTGAGGAGACTACCTCT
>JAQVLL010000291.1 GCA_028704195.1 Smithellaceae bacterium | reverse complement strand
CGATAATCATATTTACCATGATGTCTTCCACCTCTACTTCACTTTTATTGCATCAAACTTGCAGCTCTGAATACAGGCGCCGCAGCGGGGGCATTGATCTTTATCAATACTGTGGGCTTTCTTCTTCTCGCCGGTGATCGCATGTGTCGCGCAAACCTTGACGCACACGCCGCAGCCGGTGCACTTTTCCGGATCGATGCTGTAAGTGATGAGCGCCTTACAGACACCCGCCGGACAGCGGTGCTCTTTGATATGCGCTTCATACTCCTTGCGGAAATATCGAATCGTACTCAATACCGGGTTGGGGGCGGAGCCGCCCAGGGCGCAAAGCGATCCGTCGGCAATCGCCGCACCCATACTTTCCAGAAGTTCGATATCACCTTCTCTGCCGCGGCCGGCGCAAATATCCTCCAGGATTTCGCTCATCCGGCGTATGCCTTCGCGACAGGGCACGCACTTACCACAGGATTCTTCCTTGAGAAACTCCAGGAAATACCGGGCGACATCCACCATGCACGAAGTTTCGTCCATGACGATCATGCCGCCAGAACCCATCATGGAGCCGACTTCATAGAGTTTGTCGAAATCAACGGGGATATCCAGCAGACTCTCCGGGATGCAACCGCCGGACGGACCGCCGGTCTGCACAGCCTTGAACTTACGCCCGTTGGGAATGCCACCACCCATGTCGTAGATAATTTCGTAAAGCGTCGTGCCCATCGGGACTTCAATAAGCCCTGTGTTATTGATTTTGCCGACCAGTGAAAAGATTTTTGTTCCCTTGGAACCTTCCGTTCCGATGGAAGCATACCAGTCAGCCCCTTTATTAATGATCAGCGGCACGTTAGCCCAGGTTTCCACGTTGTTTAGAACGGTGGGCTTGTCGTACAGGCCCTTTTCCACCGCGTGGACGTACTTGGCGCGCGGTTCGCCGGCACGGCCTTCGATCGAGGCGAAAAGTGCCGAAGATTCGCCGCAGACAAACGCGCCCGCGCCCTTGTTGATGTGAATATCAAACGAGAAATCCGTACCCAGGATATTTTTTCCTAAAAGGCCGTTTTCTCTCGCAGCCTCCAGGGCGATAGTCAGATGCGTCACCGCCAGCGGGTATTCGTTTCTGACGTAAATATATCCCTGGCTAGACCCGACAGCGTAAGCACCGATAATCATACCTTCAATAACACTGTGCGGATTGCCTTCCATGAGGCTTCTGTCCATGTAGGCACCGGGGTCGCCTTCATCTCCGTTGGCGATGACATATTTTGGGTCGCCATTCGCTCTGCGGACGCCTTCCCATTTTACGGCTGCCGGGAAACCTCCGCCACCGCGGCCGCGAAGGCCCGCCTTTTTGACTTCGTTTATGACATCTTCAGGTGTCATTTCGGAAAGTACCTTTGCCAGTGCCTGATAGCCGTCAATGTTAAAATAAGCCTCGATTCGCGACGGATCAAGCATGCCGTTCTTACCGAACACGATACGATTCTGTTTCTTGTAGAAGGGCAGGTCTTCTTCACGATACAGGGTTTTTTGTGTTTCCGGATGCCGGTAGACCAACCGGCTGATGACTTCACCTTTGGCCACGGTTTTGGAAACGATTTCCGGCACATCTTCAACTTTTACATGCTGATAAAAATACTTGTCGGGATGAACGATGACCATGGGCCCCTTTTCACAGAATCCCAAACAGCCGGTAGCCAGAACTTCCACTTCGTTCATGTTTTGTTTTTTTAATTCGGCCTCGAGAGCTTCTTTAACCTTGAGGCTGCCGGAAGCACGGCATCCGGTACCGGCGCAAATCGCGACAAACTTTTTCTTCGGACCGTAATACAGAGTCAAATTGTCCAGGATCTGGCGAGCCTGAATATCGGGATTTTCGTTCATTGCTGCGCCCCCTCTTCATTGATCTTTTTAATGATTTTATCCACTTTGTTAATGGTGACCTGTCCATGGTAGTCGGTGTCGATCACTACGACAGGTCCCAGTGCGCAGGCGCCCACGCAGTTAACGGTTTCAAGCGAAAACGTTCCATCTTTTGTCGTTTCGCCCGGCTTGATGCCCAGCGTGGTTTCAAAACGGTCCTGAAGGATGGCCGCACCGCGGACATGGCAGGCTGTTCCCTTGCAGACTTTAACGATATGTTTGCCGCGCGGTTTAAGGCTGAAGGCGGTGTAAAACGTGGCCGCTTCATACACCCGGCTCATCGGCACTTTCATCATATTGGACGCCGTCTTCAGGGCCTCCTTCGGCAAATAATTGAAAGCCTCCTGAATATCCTGCAAAACGGCAATCAGCGCACTTTTGTTGCTCTTGTGTTTTTTGATGATTTGCTTTGTCTTTTGCTTGATCTCACTGACGTTTGTCATGCTCTTTTCACCTCGGTATTCATGGGGGTAAAGCCCCGTTATTCATTGCCTGTTTTGAGAAATTTGGCTTTTTCCTTAAGTTTCACAAACTCGACCGTCACTCGCTGCTGGATCATGTCAATTTCATCCGGGGTCAGGTGACGGAAGCGCCCCTGGGGCTTGAAGTAGTCCTTGATCGGCTTGAGCTTCTTCGGCATATCCGGAGATAAACGATAATGGCCGTGTTCCACTTCATACAGAGGAAAAACCCCCGTTTCAACAGCCAGGCGTCCCATGGATATTGCCGAGTGGGACGGTGAACGCCAACCGGTCGGACACATGGAAAAACAGTGAATGTAGGACGGCCCTTTAATGCTTTTCGCCTTTTCAATCTTGCGGATGAAATCCAACGGATAACTCGGACAAACGGTGGCCACGTAAGGGATCTCATGGGCGACCAGAATTTCGGGCATGTTTTTCTTCCAGGTTTTCTGGCCCATGCTGACCTTGCCGGCCGGAGCTGTAGTGGTGGAAGCGCCCATGGGCGTGCCGCTGGAGCGCTGGATACCCGTGTTCATGTAAGCTTCGTTGTCAAAGCACACAAAGATCATGTCATGGCCGCGTTCCATCGCACCGGAGAGCGCCTGGAATCCGATATCCATTGTACCGCCGTCGCCGGCCATGCCAACAACCTTAATATAGCGGTCGTCAATTCTGCCTTTCCTGCGCAGGGCCTTCAAACCTGCTTCAACCCCGGAGGCCACGGCCGCGGTATTCTCAAAGGCAACATGAATCCAGGGCACTCGCCACGCCGTGGTGGGAAACATACTCGAGACAATTTCCATGCAACCCGTTGCGGACGCAATCACCGTATTTTCTCCCAGGGCTTTGCACATCAACCGCACCGCCAGAACCTCGGCGCAGCCAGAACAGGCACGATGCCCGGAGGACAGCAATTCTTTGCTATTAATCAGCCTTGGGGCAAATAAATCAAAATTTTCTACAATGTTCATTATTCTCTTACCCCCCAGAATTCGTAGGTGTCTGCGGCTTTGTTTTGCGTATCCGCCAGAACCTTTTCAAACATACCAACAAACTCGCCCACCGCTACGTCGCGTCCGCCCAGTCCGTAAATGTAGTCGTAAATCACGGGACGTTTTTCTTCTGCATAAAGAGCTGATTTGATTTCAGAAAACACCGGGCCACCGGGACCGCCAAACGTTATTGCACGGTCGGTCACAATCAATTTCTTTGCATTTTTCACAACCGCTTTTATTTCCGCAAACGGGAATGGCCGCCACAGCCGCAGTTTGACAAGACCGGCCTTGACACCTTTAGCGCGAAGCTGGTCGATGGCCAT
>JAQVLL010000290.1 GCA_028704195.1 Smithellaceae bacterium | reverse complement strand
GAGCCATAATCATAATCACAATGATCAAACGACATCGCTTATAAACCTGATCTTTGCCATTATGATTAATGGTGGAATTGTCATTTTCGAAATGATCTTTGGCCTGCTGATCCAGAGTATGGCGCTGATTTCGGATGCCATCCATAACTTGAGCGACATCGCCTCCATGGGGTTTACCTACTGGGCGGAAAAGATGTCCCGGCGTCCGGTGACGGAACGCAAAACCTTCGGCTGGCGCAAGATGGAATTTATTGCCGCCTTTGTCAACAGCATCGTTTTGTCGGTGGTGATTGCCTTTGTCTTCTGGGAGTCTGTTCAACGGCTTTTTTCGCCTGCGCAAGTATCTGGAAAGACCATGCTATGGGTTGCCGTTGTGGCTTTTCTGGGAAACGGCGCAGCCACCTTGCTTCTGCAAAAAATATCGGCGCGGAACTTCAACATCAAAAGCGCCTGGTTACACTCGCTTCAGGATGCACTATTTTCTCTAGGCGTGATTGTGGGCGCCCTGCTGATTACGTTCTTTGACCTATATTTTGTCGATCCGCTCATATCTATGGTCATCTGCATCTTCATTGCCCGCGAGATCTACAAGATTATCCGGCACACTGTGAACGCGCTTTTGGATGCCGTGCCGGCGGATGTCGATTTCAACGCTGTTAAGGAAGATCTGCTTTCCGTTTCCGGTGTGGCGGAGGTCAACGACCTGCATATCTGGCAAACCGGATCAGGCCAAAAACTGCTTTCTGCGCACTTGATATCCGATGACGAATCTCCTGATCATGAACAAATCATTCGCGCCGTGCAGGAAATCCTTCACGAAGCTCATGGAATCAATCACACCACCATCCAGCTACTGCCGTCTTCTGCCGGTGAAATGGAGCATTGCAACCACTGCAATTGATGCTTATGAAGAATAAATTCGCATGCCGCTCAACGTGTTTCGTCCATTAAGATGATCTGTGATTCAAATTTATCATGAGCTCAGGTTCTTTCCCTTCAGCAACAGCTTTCAGTTTGCCTTTTGTTGTCGAAATACCGCTGCAGATTTGCCGGTAATTCTGTGATGGGTGCCGGGACGATTAGCGGTGCGTCTATATTCAGCATTGCACCCATGATCGCTTCAACCAGCAAGGGAAGTGGTGCTGCAAAGTATACTTTGTCTCGATAGTGCCACTCACGGCAGTCTACCATTGTGTTGCTGTTTGTTAAATCCCCACAGGACTCGCATGGTGACTCGCGGATGTCTTGTGCGATGTCATGTCCATTAATCCGTATTGTAGGCGAGCTCAACAAGGCATGGTTCTTGGCTTCCTGGGGTGTCTGCACGACAATCTCCTGATGTTTCAGTTCAATTCCTAAAACATCGGCTACGGGACCAAGAAGTTTAATGGCGTGATTTAACTGATTTCCGGTGGGAACACAGCGCTTACAGGTGCTCAAGTCGATCACGATTAAATCGATATTCAAAACTTTTTTTGTTATTTGCGCTTCCCTGGTTTCAACCTCTGAGGCGTCTGCTGTGCTGCTCCCGCAGCAGACTTCCGGTGCCAGTTTGAAGAATTCGGCATCCGTCTTGTTTTGCATAAGTTAGATTTTCCTCCCCACACTTTTCTGTATCTAATATATCAAAAGATCCACCAGATAGCCAGCCACGATAGCAATGACAAAAACATTCAACGCAAAAGCAACGATCAATTTCTTTTTAAACATGGAACCCAGAATGATCAATTCCGGTATGCTGGCTCCGGCGCCCCCGATAACCAGGGCAAGGACCGTCCCGACGCCCATACCCTTGCCTACAAGAGCGGCGGCAATTGGAATAACGGTTTCCGCCAGGATATACATGGGAACGCCAATCAAGGCAGCGACGGGGATGGACCATGGATTTCCGGGACCGGCAAGTTTGACAAGGATGTCTTGTGGGAAGAAGCCATAGATGAAAGCTCCAATGGCGGCTCCCAGAAGGAGATACCAGAATACGCCCTTGAATGTATCAACGGCGGCGAGGGATGCATTTTTCAACTTTTGCTTGAACGGCACAGGCGGGGCTGATATCGGCTCAAGATTAACGGAACAGCATGATGAGGCCTCAATGGTTGGCAAGGTGATTAACGTCAGGGGTTGTGCGTAAGAAGAACAGCAGCAGGTTTCCCCTGCAGGGTGGGTTTTTAAGGGTGCATTAGCAGGTTGCCGTTTAGGGCGGCGGACGGATTTCCGCCGCCTAACGCTATCTATCAAAATGATTTTTTCACACACCCCGCTCTGAATCGGTTCCTGTAGTCAAAAAAACTATGAATCAGGGTGCATATTTGAAGGACACTCTCAGTTTTGCGCGGAATTCGACAACTTTATTTTTCTCAACTCTCATGTCGAGTTCCTTGACTTCTGCAATCCGGATCTCCTTCAGGCTTTTTGCCGCTGTTTCTACAGCTTTTTTTGCCGCGTCTTCCCATGACTTATCGCTTCCTCCGATAATCTCGATGACTTTATAAATGTTGCTCATCATTCTTCTCCTTTCTTTTAGTGGGTTGAAAGCATTTAAACGTCACACACCGGTTTCGGGATGCCGGTAATAATGGATAACGCCAAAAGTCCTGTGAAACGATCATTGTCGAATTGATTCTGCCCACAGCAGTCGGGTTTTGTAATGCCGGCGTCGGGCGAAATGAAATGGAGAAATTCCAAAAAATATCGAGATCAGAAAATCTTCTTATTCATCAGATGGTGCCGTGGGGCAACAACGGGAAAAAGTGTAGGAGAAAACTAAAGAGTCAAAACAGTTATCCAGTTTGACTGTGATTATACCTCTTTTTAAGAATGCGTCAATCAGAGAATATAAACTGCTTTAATGAAGGTATTTATTCTTGTGAGTAAAATTCATTTAAAAACTTCATAACTCTTTGAATTGATAAAGTATTCAATACCTTGCAGGATTGCCTTTTTCGGTGTGTCCAGTTGGTTAATGTCCACATGATGAACAGTTCGAGGAGGAGCAGGATGAGCATCCTGAACTTGCAGGCGCGCTTGCTGAGGTTGAACTGCCTGAACGTAAGGATCCATATTTCCCCTTGCCGACTTTGGAAACCAGTTTGTGTGTTTTTTTGGACTTGCATTTCGGACACACGGCGTTGGGCTTTTCACTGAGGCTCAGCGTAACCACTTCAAACTGCTTCTTGCATTTGTCGCATTCAAATTCGTAAATCGGCATGTTCCAGCATTCCTTGCTTTTTCTTTCAATCTAAAGATTATGAATGAAAATGTCAATACCTGTGGAATGTTTAGTTCGGAATTATTTGTGAAATTGTTCATTGACTTGCAGAATAGATCTTTCTATACTTCATTGTATTGCACTGGATATTAACGGAAATTCACTTGTTTTGTTGAAAGGATGCCATGAAAGGTAAAGATAAGGAAAAAGGAAAATCAATATTTACAAAGTCAATCCATGCGGGAGAAGATCGGGCGCGCTACGCCGATTCCATCACCACGCCCATCGTTCAGTCATCTACGTATACATTCAAGGACAGCAGGGAAATTGAAGCCTACACAAAGAACGCGAAAAAGCGCTATGAATACGGGCGATACGGCAATCCGACAGAGAAAGTGGCTGAACGCCGCCTGGCGGAGCTCGACGGTGCGGAGGAGGCGCTGATGTTTTCTTCCGGAATGATGGCGATCACCACCACCATTCTGGCGCTGGTCCAGTCC
>JAQVLL010000289.1 GCA_028704195.1 Smithellaceae bacterium | reverse complement strand
TTCACCCATCGTCCGGAGACGCTCACCAACGACTTCTTCGTGAATCTGCTGGATATGAGCACCGCGTGGAAGCCGTCGTCAAAAGACGCGAACGTGTTTGAAGGACGGGACCGCAAGACCGGCGAGCTTAAATGGAGCGGCACCCGCGTCGATCTGATTTTCGGGTCGAACTCGCAGCTTCGGGCCGTGGCGGAAGTCTATGCCTGTGTGGATTCCCAGGAAAAATTCCTGCAGGACTTTGTGGCGGCATGGAACAAGGTCATGAATCTGGACCGTTTCGACCTGGCGTGATTTTAACAAAGGAGGAACACTCTGATGGGGATGTTCCTCCTTTTCCCTGCGTGTTTTATCAAATTCCTTTGTGCCAACAAGAAAGAGGTGGTAGCCGGCGTGTTCCTCTTCAGGTCACTTATCTTCGTTGCCGGTCGGTCATGATCATCCCGGCGATCGACACCATCGGATTTGACGAACCGGGCGATAACAATATCATCAGGCATCTGGACGCAAAAGGGATCATGACCTATTCTGCGCCGGAGCAGCCGATTCGCGCGCTGGCCAAGGCCCAAACATATTATGCAAGGCGGTGTGCCATGATAAAAGAATCAATAGCACTGTGGTAACCATTTCCGGGGCGATTGTAAATGACAGCTAAAGCATGAGGTTGTTTACTGACCCTGCCTTTTTTGCACCTTTCAAGCCGTGGTGATCAATAACATCAGGACTTTTCATTATGGTCTGTCTGTGAAACGGTCACTAATAAGTAACTTCATCGGACAGTGTATGTCAAGTCAAGTGTAGGCCGGGACATCTTATAAGGGGTCAAAGTTTTCTTGACATAAAAATCCACGCTTCTTATACTCACACACAAAAAGGAAGTTCTGATCAATTGACTCTTTCGATTCTGTTGTTCATTGCAGGCATTGTGCTTTTATGGGCGGGTACGGAATCCGTCCTGCGCCGTGTTCCGATTCTGGCCGGCTGGTTGCGGGTTTCACCGCTGGTGGTGACCGTTCTATTGCTGGCGGTTATGACGTCTTTGCCCGAATTCTGCGTTTCACTTTTCGCCTCCATGCGCGGACAACCGGCCGCTGCGGTAGGCAATATTGTCGGCTCCAATTTTGTGACACTGACATTTGTGGCCGGCATCTGTGCCCTGTGGAGGCCGATTATTGTCGGTCCGACGCTTCGTGAAAGAGAATCCAGTTGGATGATTCTTTCCGCCGCTCTGCTTCTGGTCATTGCCATGGACGGGTTCATCAGCCGCATCGATGGTCTGATCCTGCTGATGGCATACTGTCCGTACTTGAAGGGAACCATCGACGACGCGAAACAGCAGAGAAAAGAAACCCCCGTTGCCAACGTTGCAAAGCCCTGGCTGCACATCATTATATTTGTGGCGGGAATTGCGATGATCGTGCTGGGATCGAGCTGGATTGTGGAAAATGGAACCTTACTTGCACGTCGGCTGGGCATGAATGACCTTCTCATCGGTGTGACCTTTTATGCTTTTGGAACTTCTCTTCCCGAACTGGCCATTGCTCTGGGAGCGGTGTTCCGGCGTCAGGCCGATGTTACACTCGGCGAGATTTACGCATCCAATATCTTTACCGGACTGGCCGTGGTCGGTTGTCTTTGCCTGATCAAACCCCTTTCGGTCGAGCCGATCATCGTGCAGCGCGATCTTCCCATGCTGATCGTGGCGGGTGTACTTCTGCAAATGTTTGTCACAACCGGAAGAAAATTCGTTCGTCTGGAAGCGCTGGTGATGATTGCCATCTACGCACTTTTTCTGGCGGCTCAGTTCATGGGATTCAGCATATCTCTGTCTTAATAACGTTTTCTGATAAATTCAGGCCCTGAAAATCTCATTTTAAAACAAGAAACTGTGCTTTTTGGAAAAAACAAAATCGTCCTTGAGGCTTGCCGAAAAGGCGTGAAAGGTTTATACGAATCATGAAACTGTTTTTTGGTTCCAGATAATGGGAGGAAAATGAAAAATTATATGAATATCGAGAAATACACACGTGCCATCGCCCTGAAGGATGGATCCACGATTAATTTGAGAGCCATCAGGGTTGACGATGAAGAAAAACTGTTTGCCTTTGTGAATCGTCTCAGCAATCGCAGCAAATATCTTCGTTTTTCCGGGATCACCACCTTTACCCCGGAAGACGCCCGCCGCAATGCAACCGTTGATTACCATGACCGTTTTGCCCTGGTGGCTATCCGTGGAGAGGGGACGGATGAAAAGATCATCGGGGTCGGGCGGTATCACAGGTTAGACAATTCAAATAAAGCGGAAACATTCGCTGTCGTTGAGGATTGCTACCAAAAAATGGGAATCGGGACACATCTCTTTGTGATGCTGGCTTATGCAGCAAAGGAACGCGGTATTGATTTTTTCGAAGTGGAGATTCTTCGCGAGAACACAGAAGTAATCAAAACGATGCAGCGAAGCGGCCTTGAACTGGTCGAAAAATCGGAGAAGAATGACAAGTGGAGAGCAACTTACCGTCTTTCGCCAACTCCTTCTGCTGAAAGCAAACAGGAAGAACGCGAGAAAATATCCTCTGTCGCTTCCATCACAAGATTTATGAAACCAAAGTCCATAGCTGTCCTGGGAGCGTCTAATAATCCCGGCATCGGCAATGAGTTTATAAAGAACCTGGTTGGCTACGGCTACAAAGGCGTCATCTACCCCATTAATCCCCGGACAGAATATATTTCGTACATCAAAGCGTATCCTTCGATTATGGATGTGCCGGGTGATGTCGATCTCGCGGTAATGGTTGTTGCCAGCGAAAAGGTGCAGCCGCTGGTTGAAGAATGCGCGAGAAAGGGCGTAAAGGCATTGGTGGTGATAACGGCCGGATTTTCGGAAATGGGCGGGGAGGGTATCGAAAGAGAAAAAAGGCTGATCAACGCCGCCCGGGCTTATGGCATGCGCATTATCGGCCCCAACTGTCTCGGCATTATCAACAACGATCCCGATGTCATCATGAATGCATCATTCGCAGGTGGTGGTAACGTGCGCTTTGGCAAAATCGCTTTGGGTTCACAAAGCGGCGCTCTGGGTGGGGCGCTCCTGCTCTATTGCAGAAACATCGGCATGGGACTATCCAGTTTCTTTAGCATCGGTAACCGTGCGGATGTGTCCGACAATGAGCTTTTACAGTACTGGGCGGAAGATAAGAATACCAATGTGATCCTGCTTTATCTTGAGTCCTTTAAAGAACCCCGCAGATTCGCACGCATTGCCCGTGAAACCACACTCAAAAAACCTATCCTTGTCGTGAAGAGCGGGCGTTCTTCCGTGGGGGCCCGTGCCGCGGCATCGCATACAGGAGCGATGATGTCAGATGACGTCGCCAGTGATGCACTCTTCAGACAAGCCGGCATTTTACGGTGCGACACTCTGGAGGAATTCTTTAATGCGGCCATTTTGCTGGATTACCAGCCCCTTCCGAAAGGCAACAAAGTAGCGGTGCTGACCAATGGAGGCGGTGCGGGCATTATGGCAGCGGACGCGCTTTCAGCCAAAGGCTTTCAGTTTCCGGTATTGTCGGAAAAGACAAGAAACGAGTTAAAGTCGTTCCTGCCATCCAAAGCAAGTTATATGAACCCGATCGACACGACAGCGGGGGTTATGCCCGACCAATATGCAAGAACGATGAAACTGCTGCTGGAAGAAGATATCGATACCCTTATTGTGATTTATAT
>JAQVLL010000288.1 GCA_028704195.1 Smithellaceae bacterium | reverse complement strand
CCTTTTTAGATAAAACTGGCAAGTCTGATTTACACATGATGCGTAATTTCAAATTGATTCTCGAATATGACGGCACAGCTTACTGCGGCTGGCAAAGACAGCTCAACGGAATCTCCATTCAGCAGGTTCTGGAAGAAGCCGTGTCACAAATTACCGGCGAGCAAGTATCCATCATCGCGTCCGGTCGCACGGATGCGGGCGTGCATGCCATCCAACAGGTCGCCAGCTTCAAAGCCCGGAGCCTGCTGCCGGTGAACAAAATTTTTCTGGGAGTCAACAGCGTTTTGCCGGAAGATATCGTTGTCAAAGATCTTCAGGAAGCGCCGCCGGATTTTAACGCACTCAAGGACGCGAAGGGGAAAATTTATGTTTACCGTATCCGGAATCAGCGGGTGCGGCCTGTGCTGGGACGGCAGTATTTCTGGTTTGTCCGCTTCCCCCTGGATTTGTCCGGGATGCAAGAGGCCGCACTACATTTAATCGGAGAGCATGATTTTTCGAGCTTTTGCGCGACGGGATGCGATATCAAAAACCGTATCCGGACGTTGAGCCATATTACCATTCATCAAGGGAAGCAGGGCCTGCTGGAAATTACAGTTGAATCCAGCGGCTTTTTGCGCCATATGGTACGCAACATCGTCGGTACGCTGGTGGATGTGGGACGGGGCAAACTTCAGCCCAAAGATATCCCCGAAATCATCACGGGCGGCGATCGGAAAAAAGCCGGTGTCGCCGCACCCGCCCACGGTCTTTTTTTAAAGGAGGTCAAATACTGAACATGAAGGTTCTGCTGCTAGGCCATAAAGGAATGCTGGGAAGTGATCTGATGGCACAGTTTAAATACCGCCACGAGGTTATCGGAATGGACATGGAAGAAATCGACATTACGCATGCGTCCGATTGCCGCAGGGCCGTGGAGGAAAACCATCCGCAACTCGTCATCAATGCTGCAGCCTATACGAATGTGGATGCCTGTGAAACGGACAGGGAAGCGTGCTTTGCTGTGAATGCCGAAGCGGTAAAAAATATCGCTGAAGCATGCCGCGAAAAGAATATTACGGTCATTCATTACAGCACAGACTATGTCTTTGACGGAAACGGCAGCCGTCCTTACCGTGAAGAGGATCCCTGTAATCCGATTAACGTTTACGGCGCATCCAAACTCGCAGGCGAAAATTATTTGAGCCGGCTGACGGATAACTTTATCATTATCCGCACCGCCTGGCTCTATGGCGCGAAGGGGAAAAATTTTGTTCAGGCGATTCTGGACCGGGCCAGATCAACAGGCAAACTGACCGTGGTGGATGACCAGACGGGCTCGCCCACGTGCACACGAGACCTGGCGGCCGCAACGGAACTGCTGGTGGACAAAAACGCCCGTGGTATCTTTCATGTAACCAACCGCGGCTCCTGCACCTGGTTCGATTTTGCCTTCAAAATTCTAAAAGAGGCGCACCTCGAAACGGTTGAATTACTGCCAATGAAGACCGCTGACCTGCAGCGGGCAGCCAGGCGTCCGGCATACAGTGTCCTCGGTATGCAAAAATTCATGGACACAACCGGCAAAACCATGCAGCCCTGGCAACTCGCTTTTCAGGATTACTATAAGATGCTGACCAGAAGGACGTGCTGCAGTGAATCAAGGATCGCACACGAGTAGGTCTGCCTGATTCCCGCACACAACTCTTTCACTCCGGGCAATTTAGGCCACCCCCACCAGAGGGATGAACCGGCCGCTAATGTTTCCTACTCGCTTTTCCGCCGGCTTAGCTCCGCTTGATAAGCGGCAATGAGATCATCATGCCTTAATACTCCCAGTACCTGGCTGGAATCGTCGGAACTCACCACCAGAAGCTCCTCGACATTGGTTTCCATGAATTTCATGAACGCGTCATAAAAATTATCTTCCGGCGTCACGGTTTGCGGCAGCTCCATCAGGTCCTGAGCAATGACTAAATCTTCCAGTCCTTCTTCAAATACAATTGACCGGGCGTGATCCCAATTGATCGCTCCGATCAGCACGTCATCTTCGTTATACACAGGAAAACACTCGACATTGGATGCCGAAAAGATTCTCTTCAGCTGCCCGTAAGTGGTGGTTTCACGGACAGGCGTGACTTTCTCCGGCTTGTAGAAATCCTTTACCTGTGTCTCGGCAAAAAGGTTCACTGTGAATTCTGCCATGTGCGCAGGCGACTCACGCTTGCTTTGAACCTGCTTTGTATAGATGGAGTGTTGGCGTGTAAAAAGAATGGCAATGATGGACACAAGCATCAGGGGCGCAATGAGGCCGTATCCCCGGGTCATCTCCGAACACATTAACAGTGTTCCGATGGGCGCGCTGGCCACTCCCGCGAAGAATGAAGCCATACCCACAACCACAAAGGCTTCCGGCTGCGCCACGATATTTGGATAAAAATAATGAGCGGAATACCCGACAGCCCCGCCGATCATCCCCCCAATAAACAGTGTCGGGCCGAAAACACCGCCGGAACCACCGGAGGATATCGTAAAACTGGTGGCGATAATTTTGGCAAACGCGATCGCAATCATGATTCCGATGCCGAGTTTGCCCAGGATTGCCAGTTGTATCCAGCCCCAGCCGTCGCCATAAACCTGCGGAAAGATAAGGCCGATGCAGCCGACAACCAGGCCGCCCAGCGCCGGCTTGACATAGCGGGGAATCTTTAGGGGCTGAAAAATGCGCTCGCGCACGGCATAAAATACCTTGATGAAAAAAATCCCGGCCGGCACACAGATCAGACCCAGAAGCACGTAAAAAATCAACTCGCGGGGATTGGAAAACGTATACTCCGGAAAGAAGAAAATCGGCGTATTGCCGAAGAAATATGTAAAAATGATATAGGCGGTAATGGAGCTCACCACCGTGGGCACAAGGGCTTCCGTTTCCATGTCTTCTTTGTAGAGGATTTCAATGGCGGTGAGTGCGCCGCCCAGAGGAGCACGGAAAATCGCCGCAAGACCACCTCCGCAACCCGCCAGAAGAAGGATGCGGCGCTCTCGGTCGCTTAGTCTTAAAAGACGTCCAACGGCAGAACCGATGCCGGCTCCGATCTGTGCAATCGGTCCTTCTCTTCCCGCGCTGCCGCCGCTGGACAGCGTGATAATGGAAGCCAGGCCCTTGATGAGGGGCACGCGAGATCGAACATGCCCTTTTTTATTGTGAAACGCGTCAATCATTGCATCTGTGCCGTGGCCTTCAGTTTCCGGCGCAAAACGATAGACAAGCAAGCCGCTGATCAGCCCTCCCAGAACGGGCAGAAGGAAAAAAACCAGGGGATGGAATTGCAGCGCACCCGAGACTTCGAAGACCTGCTCACCCGCGGGTGCCGGAACGGCATAACCTGCCAGCAGATGAAAACAAAGATGGCGGCCTGCCTGCAGAAGATAGTAGAAAGCCGAAGCCCCCAGCCCCGACACAATTCCGACCAGAAGGCCAAACACCAGCCAGCGCGTGATATTCTCCAGAAAGAAGCTTCGCATCCAGCGGACGATTTGTTTTATTTTATGGAAAACCATCAAATCACCTGATGGGAGGGAACCCTGTTATCCTTTAATATTTGCAGTAACTTATCCTGAATTACACTCTGATGCAAATGAAAATTCTGATTTGTTCCTCTTTGGACCTTTTTTTGAAATGCGGACGTGTCCATTACGCGATGACCATCCCCCTCTTCCCCGGCATTAATCCATTGACATCGATAT
>JAQVLL010000014.1 GCA_028704195.1 Smithellaceae bacterium | reverse complement strand
GGGACGTGTGATTCAGGGGCTACGGCGCGCGGAATCCAATAATCCCGTATTCATGCTCGATGAAATCGACAAACTCGGCAGCGATTTCCGCGGCGATCCTTCGTCGGCGCTTCTGGAGGTTCTGGATCCTCAGCAGAACAACACGTTCACCGACCACTACCTGGATGTGTCGTTTGATCTCTCGCGCGTCCTGTTCATTGCGACGGCCAACATGCTGGATACAATTCCGCCAGCTCTGCTGGACCGCCTGGAAGTGATAGAACTGAACGGCTACACACAGGAAGAGAAGGTTAAGATCGCAGAACGGTATTTAGTCCCGCGGCAACTGGGGGAAAACGGCCTGACCGGTGAACAGTTCAAGATGACGAGCAAAGCGCTCTCCACCATCATTACCGGCTATACGCGTGAAGCCGGTGTGCGCAATCTGGAGCGTGAAATAGCCAATGCGTGCCGGGGCGTCGCGGCGCAGATTGCCGAAGGCAGCATGAAATCCAAAACGGTCACGGAGAAGGACATCGCCCGGTATCTGGGGCCGGTTCGTGTCCCGACGGATATCGACTCCCGTATCACCCGGCCCGGCATCGCCATCGGTCTGGCCTGGACTCCCGTTGGCGGCGACGTACTTTTCATCGAAGCCACGGCCATGAAGGGGAAAAAGGGATTGACGCTGACCGGTCAGCTGGGCGATGTCATGAAGGAATCCGTCTCAGCGGCGTTGAGCTTTATCCGCACAAACGCAAGTGTGCTGAATGTGGACCCGGATTTCTTCGACGATCGCGATATCCATATCCACGTACCGGCAGGCGCGACACCCAAGGACGGGCCATCGGCAGGTGTGACGATGCTTACGGCGTTGACTTCCCTGCTCACCAACCGCAAAGTCAAAAAGCAGCTGGCAATGACCGGTGAAATTACGCTGCGCGGCGCGGTGCTGCCGGTGGGCGGCATTAAAGAAAAGGTATTGGCGGCTTATCGCGCGGGAATTAAAACGCTCATCCTGCCTGCATGGAATCAAAAAGATATTGAAGATATTCCGGCTAATGTGCAAAAAAGCATCTCCTTCCATTTTGTCAGCGACATGCTCGATGTGTTAAGGCTGGCGCTGGAACCGGAAAAAGAAACAAAACCGTTCAAGAAGGCGATGAAAAAACCGAAAGCCCCTGCAAAGGCTAAAAGTGCAAAACCGCCCGTGAAGGTACAAAAGAAAAAATCGGCGACCCTGCGCAAAGGTGTTTCCAAAAAGAAATAAATAAGGGAACAGTCGGCTGGTCTGACCGTTCCCTACTGCTTTGTCATTCCGGGCTTGACCCGGAATCCAGAGTTATTATTAAATACTGGATACCGGCCTGCGAGACTGTGTCGTAATTCGTTATTATGTCATTTCGAAGCGAAGCGAGAAATCTTGTTTTCAATAAATACAATGCATTAAGATTCCTCACATACGTTCGGAATGACACTTTTTCTAATTTCGACACAGTCTCCTGCGCCGGTATGACAGCTCATGAATATGATTCATGACGTTAAGATACAGTTTCCGTGCCGGATGATGCAAGAGGATTCTTTTGGAACAATTGCACTTAAACAAAAAACCAAAAGTCGTGATCATCGGTGCGGGGTTTGGCGGCCTGTGGGCCGCCCGAACGCTCGCGAACCAGCCGGTCGATGTGACTGTCGTGGACCGCAACAACTACCATACGTTTCTGGCGCTTCTCTATCAGGTGGCGGCGGCGGAGCTTGACGCGGAGGACATCGCCTATCCGGTGCGCAGCGTCTTCTGGAAAATTCCCAATATTCAATTTCTCCTGGCGCACGCAAGGCGCATTGACCGGCAAAACCGCCGGATTGAAACCGACATAGCAACGCTTGATTACGATTATCTGATTGTCGGCACCGGGAGCGTCACATCCACCTTTGACATACCGGGTGTCGCAGGGCACGCCTTTTTTCTCAAGACACTGGAAGAAGCCGTCGCACTTAAGAATCATATCATCTGCTGTTTTGAAGAGGCGTCGCGCGAGACTGATGCGGATAAAAGAAAAGCCCTGCTGACGTTTGTCATTGTGGGCGGCGGGGCAACCGGAGTGGAATATTCAGGGGCGCTGGCCGAGCTCATCTCCGGTCCACTGGTCAAGGATTATCCGACAATTGATTTTTCCGAAGTGATGATCATTTTGCTGGAGGCTGCCGAATATCTGGTCGCGCCCATGCCCGAGAACATCCGCGATTACACGGTTCGGCAGTTAAGCGATATGGGTGTGCATGTGCGTCTGAACAAGGCGGTTGCCGAAGTGACGCCGGAGAAGGCTATCCTTAAAAACGGGGAGACAATATTAACCCATACGGTCGTCTGGACGGCAGGTGTTCGGGGAGAGGACCTTCCCGCCGATTCCGGCATTCCCGTCGGGCATGACGGACGCGTACCGCTGCGTGCCTCGCTCCAGATTATGAATGACGACCACATATACGTGATCGGTGATCTGGCCGCCATTAAAGAAGATCAGCGCGTATTACCTATGGTCGCGCAAGTTGCGATCCAGTCCGGTGTGAAAGCCTCGCAAAATGTTGTGCGTCAGATTGCCGGGCAAGCGCCTGAACCCTTCCGTTATGCAGACAGAGGATCGATGATCGCTATCGGCCGCAAGGCGGCGGGCGTCGCCATCGGCAAAAGGACTTTCAAGGGATTTATCGCCTGGATCATGTGGCTTATTATCCATCTCTTCAATTTAATCGGTTTTCGCAACCGGATTATGGTTCTCACCAACTGGGCATGGGATTATCTTTTGTATGAGCGCGCGGTGCGCTACGTCTTTCCCTCTAAAACGCCCGCAGGTTCGCATGTGCGTTCATGCGCGGATAGCACAACGAAATTAAAATGATAGCTAATACCAAGTTGCACTCAAAGGATAACGCGGCGGCACTTCGACAGGCTCAGTGACCATGCTCCGCAGGCGTATTATTGACGCGTGACCTTCAGGTTATACGCTGAGGAAGCCGCCCTCCTGTGGGGGGACACGCGACAATGCCAACAACATTAGCCAAAGAGCGGATGCGCATTCCGCAAGGAAGCGCAAAAAGAAACAATTCCTTCCCTACCGGTAGTTACCACTCTGAAATTGGCAACTACATGCGACTTGGTATAAACACTCTTTACCTGCACCGGCATCGAGTCAGAATGTTATTCTGATTGCAAAATGCACTGTTTTATAAGGTTCAATGGATTCAAAAGCGGCGGCAGGGCGCTCGCGGCCGCCTCCGGAACCTTGAGTTGCTGAAGCGTGTGACAGGAAGCTCTTATATGCGGATGCTCCAGCTGTTTTAAAAAGAAATAGGAAATATCCACGAAAAGATCGCGCGGGAAGATGCCCCGGATGTTTTTGTAACCGCATTTCTTAAATCCGTCTCGGATGATTGTCGAACAACTATTGGTAAGGATATTAAAATCTCTATATTCCCCGGGGTTTTTCGGATCGGCCGGCGTGTTTCTGATCATATCCAGTTCGTCGTGGAAAAGCTGAGAGAACTTTTGCGTGTCCAGGCCGGTGATTCTCAGGACATGAATGGTCCGCATGAAGAGCCTGCCGAATTTATCATAATAGGGTTTTTGGGGATCATCCGTGTTGTCGCGTCCATAAACCGGATGCGGCGCAAACTCGCCCAGCGCAGGGCGGAAAAAATACTCTTCGGACTTCATCACTTCATTTTCATTGATCAGATGTGAAAAGTTGAATATTTCGCCGCTCACATTCACGGCCATATGCCCCAGAAACGATGTTGGATATTTCACCAGCCGCTCGTTGAAATAAATCTCCACCGTTGATTCGTCCAAAGCTGGAGCATCCGGCCACATGATAACGATAGGCTTTCCCGTTTTATAGTCTCTCTGGGGAAGCCTACGGGCAAATACCGTAAGTCCGTTAAAGTGCGCCAGATATCCTTTCCAGATGATTTCGTCCTCCAGATGCCTGGCGCCGTCTTGACCCAAAAGGAAAGTCTGTCCTCCGGTGTATGTTAATACCCCTTTATAAATTGTCCGTTCCATGAAAATCTTTATACAGAAAGCGGCACGGAATTGAAAGTACAGTCTTTTTTTGCTTCTCAAGCAGAAGAAGCAATCTTTTGCCGGACAATCCCCTGCAACAAATTACAGAATGATTTTTTCCTTCCCGTTTACCACGTAAAACCGGCCTTTGACAGCGCGAATAATGCTCAGGATATTGTAGCGTCTCAAAAGACTTACGCTCAGCACAGTCGGTGATGCACGTGTTACCAGGGCTGGAGCCCGCGCATGGATTATTTTAAATGCGATCTCGCTGGATATGCGTCCGGTCGAACAAATCATCTTGTCTTCAAGAGGGATGCCATTGACCACTGCGTGGCCGATGACTTTGTCAATGGCGTTGTGACGTCCGATTTCATCAAAGAACGCCAAACACCCCCCCTTCAGCGAATAAAGAGCGGCGCCGTGAACCCCATGTGTCGCCTCATGCTCACGCGAATAGGTCAGGAATTCACTCATGGACTTTAGGATAACCTCTGCCCGTATCTGCGGCAGACTTTTGCGGACCAGATCTTCGGAAGGCATATTTTTTCTGCTTCTGCCGCCGGCAGCGGTAATGGTTTTAATCCATTCGAGTTTTTCCGCAATGATCTTATCGGAGTCCAAAACAGCATTGACTGTCAAATTAGCTTCGTCGATGTCCATGGAATCAATCTGATCCGTATTGCTGATGATGCCTTCAGTAATCAGATAACCGGTAATGTGTTCCCGGATGTAGTTGCCGGAGCAGGCTATCATGACGTATGGATTGCCATTGATTTTCAGCAGCACGGCATATTCCGTGGAAAACGGCTGCGACACCTCGGATAAAACACCATCCCGGTATTCGTGCAGGATAATATTTTCCCGGTTAGGCAAAGTCATTGCTCTTTCCCCTTTCGTTTGCATTTCCCTTTTACCAGTAATAATATTGATTGACAAGAATTAAGCAAATTAACTATTCTGCATTATCCGCAAAAATGGGGAAAGGTAAAAATGTTAAGCCGCACTGCCGCCGTATTAATCATGATTGATTTTCAGGGCAATCTGGCCCGGGCCATGGTGGATAAGGAAAATCTTTTTGACAACAATGTAAAACTGATTCGTGGATTCAGGGCACTGGATCTGCCGATGATGATCACAGAACAAACCCCGAAAAAACTGGGGCCGACCATTCAGCAGATAGCGCAAGAACTGGGCAGCCTGAAACCGATTGCCAAAGAAACGTTCAGCTGCTGGGCAAACCCGTCCTTTCATGACCAGCTCGAATCCCTCACCCGACGGCACGTTGTTCTGACCGGCATCGAAAGCCACGTTTGCGTTTATCAGACCGCCCTGGATTTAATGCAAAACGGCTATAGTGTCCATTTGGTCACAGACGCTGTCTCCTCGCGCACACCCGAAAACCGGGAAGTGGGCATTCATGCCGTCAAAAGCGCAGGGGCGCATATCACGTCAACGGAAATGGTTCTGTTTGAACTTTTACGCACGGCCGCCGATCCGAAGTCCAGGGAAATCTTTAAAATTGTCAAGTAAAATCAAGGGAGTTGCATGCTCAACATTCAGCAGTTTCGATATGGGGATAATCTGGCCTATCTCCTACACGGCAGGACCGAGGCCATGGCCGTTGACGGGGGTGCATGGCAGGAAATATTGGCTTTTCTGAAAGAAAACCATCTGATCCTGAAGTATGTAACCAACACACACCGGCATTACGATCACACACCGGGCGACGATCATCTGCTTGGCAAAACAGACGCTCGGTTTCTGGACTGCACGACCCTTGCCGATAATGAAACCATTTGGATTGATCATGAACCTGTGGTGGTTTACCGGACACCGGGACATTCCAAAGACTCCATCTGCTTTCATTCGGGCGCCAATCTCATTACCGGCGATACGCTTTTTAACGCAACTGTCGGCAATTGCTTTTCCGGTGACCTGAAAGGTTTCTTCCATTCCATTCAACGATTAATGACCCTGCCGGACGATACACGGATTTTTGCCGGACACGATTATGTAAGAGATTCTCTTGCCTTCGCCAGACATTTAGAACCGCAAAACAAAGATATTGAACGATTTCGGCAAACCCTCGATCCCGACTTTCTCTATTCCACCCTGGCCGAAGAACGCAGAGTCAACCCCTATTTGCGTTTCAACGAGGAACCCGTATTGAAGCTGATCAGGGACAAAGGCCTGCCGCACGCGACCGATTGGGAACGCTGGCAGTCGCTGATGGCGATAGAATAAAGTAAGGTTCTCCGTTCACGGCTTTAGATTCAATTGATGGGTCATGCGGAGGGCGATCGAGTTGTGCACGCGACGGTGAGTCTATTTTAAAGTCTTGACATCAATCATTAAGCACCATTATATTACAGTCATTATCATCTCAACCGTTCCTTTACTGTTGAAAGGTTGATCCTGTTGGAATTGGCAAATAACAGCAATCTACTCTGATCAAGGAGGGCGTCATGAAAAACACGCTTTTAAAACCGATCAAAGTTGGCCGCATGGATCTTCCCAACCGGATTTTTATGTCGCCCATGACGCGTAGCCGCGCAGATAATCCCGAGAACAAAGCCACGCCGCTGATTGCCGAATACTATACCCAGCGTGCCTCCGCCGGCCTGATCATCACGGAGGGCTCTCAGATTTCCGAAGAAGCGGTGGGCTACATTCACACGCCGGGCATCTACACTCCGGAACAGATCGAGGGCTGGAAGTTCGTGACAAAGGCCGTTCATGAAAAGGACGGACACATCTTCTGCCAGCTCTGGCATGTGGGCCGGATGTCTCATTCTGATTTTCATGGAGGGAAACCTCCTGTCGCTCCGTCAGCCATTAATGCCGGTGATAAATCCTATACCTTGGACGGTTTTAAAGATACATCCACGCCCCGCGCTCTGACGGTAGCGGAAATTCATAACACCACACAGGATTTCCGGCGGGCAGCCCAAAACGCTGTTGCGGCGGGTTTTGATGGTGTGGAGATTCATTCGGCAAACGGCTATCTTTTCCATCAGTTCTTCGTCAATTGCGCCAACATCCGCAAGGACGAATATGGCGGATCACATGAAAACAGGGCGCGCTTTTTTTTTGAAACCTTGCATGAAGTCGGACAGGCCGTGGGTTTCAACCGGGTCGGCGTCCGGCTCAATCCCTCTGCGCATGGCTTCTTCGGCATTACGATTGACAGGGACACGATCCCGACATTTGAGTATATTGTCGAACGGCTCAATGATTATTCCAATCTGGCTTATGTCCATTTCGTAGAACCGATGGTGCCGGTGGACAATGTCCCTTACGCGGTGAAGGAGATCGCCAGGCATTTCCGCCCGCGTTACCGGGGTACGCTGATTATCAATAACGGGTTCCGTGCAGAAAGCAGTAAACGGGTCATTGACGAAGGACTTGCCGATGCCGTGGCGTTCGGCAAACCATTTATTGCCAATCCCGATCTGGTGAAGCGTGTCGAGCAAGGCGCAAAATGGAACCGCTGGGACGAAGCCACCTTCTATACAACAGGACCAAAAGGCTATACGGATTACCCGGTGATGGAAGGATAAGGTTCAAGCATCAAAGGATTAATGATCATAAAAAAAGGAGAATATTATGGCCAGAATTCAAGTCGGTGATGTATTTGGAGACTTTTCGCTGAAGAGTCATACGGAAGCTGTAGTGGATTCAACGGCATTGGCAGGCAAAAAAATTCTTTTGTCTTTTCATCCGCTGGCCTGGACGGAATTGTGCGCGAAACAAATGCAGTCGCTGGAAGTCACCTTTGAAGCCTTCCGGTCATTAAACACCGTACCACTGGGATTTTCCGTCGACTCCGTACCCTGCAAAAAAGCCTGGGCAATAAGCCTGGGCATTGAAAAAGTCGATCTGCTTGCGGATTTCTGGCCGCACGGCGGCATCGCGGCAAAACTGGGGATATTCATCGACAAGTTCGGTTTTTCTGAGCGAGCCAATATCATTCTTGACGAACAGAGAAAGGCGATCTTTGTGAAAGTCTATCCTATTCGGGAATTGCCGGATGTTCATGAGCTTCTGGATTTTCTAAAAAGATAATTAAAAAAACAGGGAGTGGTGGCAAAAGATTTCCTCCCGTTGCGGAAACGGTATCAGGTCAGGTAGCTGTGCAGACTGGGCAGCAGGTTCACGCCCAGATAGGTGAACAAGACACAGCCGAACCCGACAATCGCCATGGCGGCCATGCGCACACCGCGCCAACCGCGCATCAGGCGGACGTGAAGCATCACGGCGTAAATGAGCCAGGTAATGAACGACCAGGTTTCCTTCGGATCCCAGCTCCAGTAGGAACCCCAGGCGTAATGCGCCCACACGGAACCGGTCACAATCCCAAGCGTGAGAAAAATAAACCCCAGGGCTGCGCAGGAATAGATTAGATCATCGATCTGATCATCTGAAGGAAGCAGGTGGATAAAAGCACGAACACCTGACGAATTACGGGCAACGACCTTTCGGACAAAGAACATGATTCCCAGCGCAAAAGTGACCGTGAAGGCGGCATAACCCATAAAACAGGTCAGGACATGCGACGTGAGCCAGTTGCTTTGCAGCGCTGGAATCAGGGGTTCAATACGGTTATTGATTCCCGGTGCAATGGAGGCATAGGCCATCATCAAAAACGCCATAGGCATTACAAAAACACCAATGCTGTGATTCTTCAACTGACGCTCCATGAGCAAATACAAAAAAACAATTGTCCAGGCAAAGAAAATCAGTGATTCGTAAAAATTGGACAAAGGCACGTGTCCGATGGCGAGATCATAGGATGCCTTCCACCGGATGATCAGCGCGACACTATGTGCAATAAGCCCGGTCCATGCAATCCAACTGGCCAGTTTTCCCCAGAATGGGTGCTCCAGAATCATACGGAAAAGGTAAAAAACAAAAGCACCAAAATAAATAAATGTCACCCAGCTTAAAATGGCTGTATTAATCACTTGGGATTCTCCAGATTATCCTTCAGCTGCGCAAGAAGGTAACGTACTTCGTGTTTCAGGCCAACTTTATTTTTGATGCTTCGTCCTGCAATGCCGATGCGGACTCTGCCGTCGTCCTGATCAATCCGGATCCAGATCTGGCGCGCGTATGAAAAAATAATGATCATCAAACCGCTTATCAGAAGGACCGCCGCTGCCGCCACAACAGGCGTTCCCGGATCTCGGTTAACCTGTAGCCCTGTATAATATTTTTTCTCGATTTCCAGAAGAGAAAAGGTATATGGGCGGAAAAGACCGGGATTAAAAACCGGTACCCGTTCTGAAACATCGGGGATAACCTGCCTGATCCGGTCAATATCCCGGAAAACCCAGAAAGTTGCCGCTTCTTTCTCGGAATGAACGGCAATTTTAATGGCCGGGCCCATTTGCATCATGTTATCTTCAACTCTCAGAACCTTAAAGATCCCCTCCTTTCCCGGAAGATCAAACGTATATCCCGCGCTGACATTCACAATGTCACGGCGACCGCCGTCACGCAGCAAAGCCAGCGTTGCTTTCTTTCCCGTGACCGAACCGTAACTGGCCTGATAAAAGTGGAATCCTTCAAAAACGACGGGATGATTCACTAAAAGTTTAACCGATCGGACTGCCCGGTCATTCTTGATGAAGGTAAGGTCGGACTGGAAAATTCTGGGCGCTCCGTTTTTATACCGTTCTAGAGTAAATTTATCGCAGCGCACCGAGAAAGGAAGGGGCATCATTTTACCGCCATTGCGCAGACCAATGACGCTGATCGTCTCGCCTTCAAGTATTTTGACGGATCCATCGATGCCGGAAACGGAACCGATGACCGCGCCGCATATGAACCCCAGAATGCTCAGATGAACCATGTAAACACCAAAATGAGCAAAGCGGCCCTTCTGCGCGCAGAGATAGACGCTGCCTTTCTCATCCGCCTGTTTAAAAGAATGATACTTCTTTTTCAGCAAATGGGTGGCGGCATCCGTCGCCTTTTTCACATCCGATTCCGGATAAAATAAGTTTTCTTCCCCAAGATCCTTGAAGGCATCCGGATCACGCGGAATTGGACTTGAACGGAAACGGTTCCATGCCGCAGGAAATCGATTCAGCGAGCAGATCAACAGATTAACTGCCAGCAGTCCCATCAGAAGGATAAACCAGACGGAGTGATATAGATCGAAAATTTGCATTTTCTGCAGGAATGAAAAAAGGCCGGGTGGTATCCGTCCCGCAAGTTCCGCCGCGGCTTCCCGCTGGGGAAACAGCGTACCGATCATGGCAATCAAAGCAATGATCAGCAGGAGAACAATGGCCAGCCTAACAGATGAAAAGAAAGACCAGATGGTGGATTTTTTTTTACTCAAAATATTTTCTCCCGAAAGCGACGTGTCCACAATATAAACAGTGAGTGCAAAATGTTTATCATGATGTTTTTGGCAATGCAATTCTCGATTAACACAAAGGTTTGAAAACACGATTACGGGGAATACATGAATCATGGAATCCCCGTTCGGTAAGGCCCCAACAGGCAAATAAAAAGGACTCATCAACCGCAGGATTATGAGCCCTTAATATCACGTAAGCGGATTTTTCAAATGCAAAGATTTTGCTAGGTTCCCAGGTATGCTTTTTTCACTTTTTCGTTATGAATCAGGTCTTTGCTCAAACCGTCCACCACCAGACGACCATTTTCCAGAACGTAACCGTGGCGCATAATCATCAGGGCGATTTGTGCATTTTGCTCGGACAGGAAAACGGTGATACCCATTTTATTGAGCTCAGTGATCGCTTCGGCAATTCCTTCCACAACCATCGGCGCCAGCCCCATGGAAGGTTCATCCAGAAGCAGCATCTCCGGCTTGGACATAATCGCCCGCCCGATCGCCAGCATCTGCTGCTCCCCTCCGCTGAACGTGCCGGCCATCTGCTTGAATCTTTCCTTCAACCGCGGAAACAGGACATAAACCTGCTCCAGTGTCTCCTTAACGTTCTGTTTATCTTTTCGATGATACGCTCCCAGCATAAGATTTCTGTATACCGAAAGCTGCGGGAAAAGCTGTCTTCCTTCAGGACACAGCGCCAGGCCCCTGCTTACAATTTTGTGTGCGGGCATGTGGCTGATTTCCTCACCCTTGAACTCCACCCTGCCCTTCACCGGTGTCAGCAGCCCGACAATCGTTTTAAATAACGTTGTCTTGCCGGCGCCATTCCCCCCGAGCAGCGCAACAAAGTCACCCTCTGCAATCTGCAGCGACACGTCATGGATGACCTGATGCTCGCCGATCATTGTGGTTACATTAATGAGTTTCAGCATCTCTTTTTCTTCCCAGGTAGGCTTCGATGACCTGCGGGTCCGCGGCAACATCCGATGGCCTTCCTTCTGCAATTTTTTCTCCGTAGTTTAAAACGATGATTCTGTCGGCCAGATCCATAATCATCCGCATCTTGTGTTCAATCAGACAAACGGTAACGCCTTTTTTATTGATCTTTCGGATGAGTTCGGTAATCCGCTCCGTATCCTCCTGAATCAGTCCGCCTGTCGGCTCGTCAAATAGAATGAGTTTCGGATCACTGATCAGGGCAATTCCGATAGACAACATTCTTTGCTCTCCCTGAGAGATGGAAGAAGCTGTATCGAAGGCCTTGGCTCCCAATCCCACGAAGTTCAGCATCTCCGCGACTTTTTCTTCTACTTCCTTTTTGTCTTTTTTCCACTGAGGGGTGTGGAAAAGCGATCCCCAGAATCCGCTGGTCGTGCATTTATAGTATCCCAGGGCCAAATTGGCCGCCACCGGCAGCTTTTCAAACAGAGCGGTCAGCTGGAATGTCCGCGCAATCCCCTTACGGGATATCCGGTTTGCACTCAAACCGGCAATTTCGTCTCCCGCGAATTTAATACTGCCGGACGTGGGCCTGCCCGCTCCGCTGATTAGGCTGAAGAGAACCGACTTGCCTGCGCCATTGGGGCCGATAATCGTCAGGATCTCTCCTTCGTTGACTTCAAAGCTCACATCATTGACGGCGATGGTGCCGCCAAAACTTTTCACCAGATTTTCACCTTTAAGCAGCACGCCTGTCCCCCACTTTCGATTTCTTGATCCTGTCGCGTAATTTATTAAACAATCCCATGAAACCTGTCGGGAAATAGATAATAACGACAATGAGCAGGAATCCGAATAAAATCATCTGATAGTCCTGCAAAAACTGTAGATACTCCAGGAGAATGGGAATGATAAAAGCACCGATAACCGGACCCGCCAGTGTTGTCATGCCTCCCAAAAGCACATACATCAGGAAATTGAATGTCATGGTAACCGAAGCAACCGACGGAGAAATGCTTCCCATCAAATTGGCATAAATGCCGCCGGCCAATCCGGCAAAAAAATTGGCCACCACAAAAGAAAGTAACTTGGTCCGGAAAACGTTTATGCCCACTGCTTCCGCCAAATCTTCATTGATGGCTGTCGCGAGGAAAGTCCGTCCTCTCAACGAATTGATCAAACGATACAGGATAAACAGGGTCAAAAGGAGGAAAAACAACACCAGATAATACTGGGAAGCCGGCGAAGCAAAAGTGATTTGACCCACACCGGGCAAGGAAACAGGACTTGGCAGGGGAATTCCCACCATGCCGGTATGGCCTCCAGTCAGCTCCATCCAGTTGCCCGCAAGAAGATAAATAATTTCTCCAAGACAAAGCGTGGTAATGGCAAAGTAAGCCCCCCTTGTCCGCAGTGCCGGCAGGCCGACCAGAAATCCGATGAAGGCCGCTAGCAAAGCCGAGGCAGGCAATGCCAACCAGAAATTCCAGTCCAAAGTAGACGTAAGGATCGCGACGCTGTAAGCGCCGATTGCAAAAAAACCGCCGTGCGCCAGAGACATCTGTCCTGTGTAACCCATGATCAGATTCAAACTCAGCGCACCAATGGCAAAAAGGCAACTCATGGTAATGATCTGGGCATAATACAGATTTGTTATCACGTGAGGAAGAACCAGGGCAATCAATAGAACAGCCAGGTAAAACCAATTCTCTTTCAACCAATTCATCATCTGCCCTTAATCTCCTTCCCGAACAAACCGGTCGGTTTTAACGAAAGGATCAACACCAGCGCTCCAAACCCAAACACATCTTTATAAGCCGCTGATAAATACCCGCCGCCGATGGCTTCGATTAACCCCAGAATCAAACCACCGGCAATCGCCCCCGGGATACTGCCTAATCCGCCGAGAATAACGATGACGAATGCTTTCAGGCCGACCATAGACCCCATGCTGGGCGATATCATAAATATGGGAGCGACCAGGCAGGCAGCAATCGCGGCCAGGCCCGTGGAAATGGCAAAGGTCAGGGCAGAGACAAGGTTAACATTGATGCCCATCAGGGTTGCCCCTTCCCTGTTCTGGGCTACCGCCTGAATCGTGTTACCCAGTGTCGTCTTCTTGATAAAAATCTGCAGGATGACAATCAGAAGAACTGCAACTCCGATCACCAGCAGGCGCTGTGTGGACATGGTAATCCCGAAGACGTCAATAATACCGGGATAGGGATTCGGAATGCGATGACCTTCCGGGCCCCATAAAACGACAACCGCATTTTCCAGAATAATCAGCGCACCCAGCGCGGCGATAAACGGGGTTACACCCCCTGCATCACGGACCGGTCTGAAGACCAGAAACTCTAATACAACACCGGCCAGAGCAAGAACAATGGCCGAAAGAGCAAGCGCGGGCCAATAGTTGAATCCGAATACCGTGATTAAAAAGAAACAGACATACGCGCCAAGCATGTACATCTGCCCGTGGGCAAAATTCGGTATATGCAGAATACCAAAAACCATTGTCAAGCCAAGGGCAACAATGGCATAGGTACTTCCCAGCATAATTCCGTTAAAAACCTGTTGTAAGAATAGTTCCATACAGACTCCGTCATTGAACCGCGTCACGTTGGGTTGCGTTTCAGACTCATAAACCGGGCCAGGTTCAAGTCTCCGCAAAATTTTATACAGCAGTCGTTGTAAAATTCATAAATGAACGTGGACCACAATGTCAAGAAAAAAAATCTTATTTTTCACAACACACGTCCAAAACCAGGTGAAAAGCACAACGGGAAAATGAATGACCATCAGTCACGAATGTTGATTATTTTTGGTGTGTAAAGGTCTAACCGTTTATCAATACAAACATAATTCAATGTTGACTTCAATGTTGTTATCAAGTACAAAACACCATAGTCATAATCAATGTAAAGGAAAGAACGTCTATGATTCGATCAGTTCTCCTGGTTACTCTTGGAATAGCCATTACAGCTTTTTTCTCCTTCTGGTCTGTTGTTTTTTCCTTTTTTGCCAACTCGGAAAACAATATCCACAAAGTAGCCAGGATCTGGGGATCCATTCTTCTGAGAATCAGCAACACGAAGGTGCATGTCATTGGCCCAGAAAATGTTCTGCGCGGGAAACCGCAAATTTTCATGGCCAACCATCAAAGCGATTTTGATATTCTGATTGCGTTGGCTTATATCCCGGGACAGTTTCGCTGGATCGCAAAGAAAGAATTATTCGCCATTCCTGTTTTTGGCCAGGCGATGAAAGGCGCAGGCTACATTGAAATTGACCGTCAAAATCACGAAAAAGCCATGCAGAGCCTCGATCTTGCGGCCCTGCGCATCCGCGAAGGAAAATCAGTAATGACCTTCCCGGAAGGAACCAGAAGCCGCGACGGTGAAATCAAGGCCTTCAAACAGGGTCTCTTTTACCTGGCTATTCAATCCGGCGTTCCGATTGTTCCGATCTGCATCATCGGCAGCGGTGCCATCATGCCGAAACGGTCCCTCAAGGTGAAACCGGGGAAAATAACAGTGGTCATTAACAAGCCGATTCCCGTGAAAGACTACAACCTTGAAAACCGGCAGGAGCTGA
>JAQVLL010000287.1 GCA_028704195.1 Smithellaceae bacterium | reverse complement strand
ATACACCTATTCCCTCCTGGATATGGCGCTTATTGTTTGTACTGCTTGTTCTTTGCTTCGGCACGGGATTACTCGTTTATATCCTGCTTTGGATTTTTGTTCCCCGCAAAGCAAAAACCTGACAGGCCGGGCAATGGGTATGAAGAAAATTCCTTTTGAAAAGGCAAGACTGTTTTTTTGAAGATAACCGTTGACCATCTGGTGCTGGATAGAATCCGGCCCGCAAAAACCCGGCATGTGTGCCCCCTTCTGTTTATTCACGGTGCGGGCGGAACCAGCCGGTTCTGGAAGAATTACCTTCCGTATTTTGCGGATCAGGGATGGGAAGTTTATGCCGCG
This sequence comes from Smithellaceae bacterium, assembly GCA_028704195.1. Classification (GTDB taxonomy): domain Bacteria; phylum Desulfobacterota; class Syntrophia; order Syntrophales; family Smithellaceae; genus UBA8904. The sequence continues at coordinate 3,396 of JAQVLL010000287.1, read as the reverse complement.
AATCTACGCGGCCATTATCCGTCCCAACGGGAGGAAGCACTGGCGCAGGTGACGTTGGAAGATTATCTGGAGGATGTGAATAAAATCATTCTTCGGCTTGAGATCAAATGCTGCGCATTAATTGGACACAGCCTGGGCGGACTGATTGCCCAGAAAACAGCGGAAAATAACGATTCGATTAAGGCGCTTGCTGTCATCGCCAGCGCACCCCCGCTTGGTGTAGCTGTGGAAGTCAATAATGATTTGCCATACTCCGGAACGATCATCAAAACCATGTGGGGAATGATGAATCTGAAACCGGTTAAGCCGACCTTTGCCATGGCCCAACAGACGGTACTCAACAACATTGCCCCGCATGAACACAGAAAGGTTTTTGACATGTTTGTCGCCGAGTCCCTGGTCGTCGGCTACCAGGTGGCGCAGGGCTACCCTGTCTATCCATTGAGGATAAAGTGTCCGAAGCTGGTCATCGGGTGCGCTAAAGATGTGGCTACTCCCGTTCTCATGCAGAGGGGGATAGCCGATTTTTTGAAGGCTGATTATATTGAATATGAACAATTTGCCCATCTGCCCATGCTGGAGACGGGCTGGGAAACATCCGCCGCTGACCTGGCGAAGTGGCTGGACCAGAAAGTGGATACACCGCGCGCGGCAAAAGATTCAGGATCACAAGAATAACAGAACGAGGAAAGGGTCTGAAATGAAGTATCGAGATGACATTTACATTTACGAATGGGCAAACTACTTTGACAACAACTGCAACAGCTACTACATCGGCGGAAATGTACAGGCGCTTATTGATCCGGGTCTTACACGCTATCTTCCGGATTTGCTGAATCAGATGGCAAACGACGGCATCAAGAAAAAGAACATCAAGTATGTCATCAATACGCATTCTCACCCCGATCATTTTCAGGGTTCCGAACTGTTTGATCAGGAAAAGGTGAATATCGCCCTGCACCGCAAGGAGATGGATTTCCTCAAAGGGATCGGCGGCGAGCTTTACGGTCTTTTCGGCATTACCGTGCCGCAGATGCAGATCAATATGCAACTGGAAGACGGCAAGCTTGAATTGGGAGACCAGGTCTTCAAAGTGATTTCTATTCCAGGACATACACCGGGCTCCATCGGACTCTACTGGCCGTCAAAAAAGGTTCTCTTCAGCGGTGACGTCGTGTTTCAGCAGAATGTCGGGCGCACCGATTTTCCGGGCGGCAACGGTTCCCTGCTCAAGAAAAGCATCGTTACGCTTTCTGATCTGGATATCGAGCTGCTTTTGCCCGGACACATGGGGATCATTGAAGGCCACGACAAGATTCAGGACAATTTCAATATCATCATTCAGAATATTTTCCCCTATATTTAGGGGTGATCTGCTCTTCAGGAGGATCAGGGTTCCATGGCGAATGAAGGAAATAAAGTCATTTACTCCATGATCGGAGTCAGCAAGGTTTACGAAAAAAAGCCGGTGCTGAAGGACATCTATCTGTCTTATTTCTATGGCGCGAAAATTGGCGTGATCGGTTTAAACGGGTCCGGCAAAAGCTCGCTTCTGAAGATTCTGGCAGGCGTCGATGAAGAATTTACCGGCAAGACCATCCTGTCGCAGGGCTACACCGTAGGCTACCTCGAGCAGGAGCCACGCCTGGATGACAGTAAAACCGTCCGCCAGATTGTGGAGCAGGGTGTCCAGTCCACCATGGACATCATCAATGAATATAATGCCGTCAATGAAAAATTTGCCGAGGAAATGTCGGACGAGGAAATGACGAAGCTCTGCGACCGGCAGGCCGCCCTTCAGGAAAAGATGGACGCGCTGGATGCGTGGGACATGGACTCACGCCTTGAAATGGCAATGGACGCGCTTCGCTGCCCGTCCGGTGACACACTGATCAACGTGCTTTCCGGAGGTGAAAAACGGCGTGTTGCTCTGTGCCGACTGCTTTTGCAGAAACCCGACATTCTGCTGCTGGACGAACCGACCAACCATCTGGATGCAGAATCTGTTGCCTGGCTGGAGCATCATCTGCAAAAATACGATGGTACGATCATCGCCGTCACCCACGACCGCTATTTCCTGGATAATGTTGCCGGCTGGATCCTGGAACTCGACCGCGGTCAGGGCATTCCCTGGCAGGGGAATTATTCCTCGTGGCTTACGCAAAAGCAAAACCGCCTGAAGAACGAGGAAAAATCAGAAAGCGCAAGAATCAAAACCCTGGAGCGTGAGCTGGAATGGATCCGCATGTCGCCCAAGGGGCGCCATGCCAAGTCCAAGGCACGCATCAAGGCGTATGAAGAGCTGCTGGGCAAGAACCTGGAGCGTGAATCCGGTGCCCGTGAAATCTTTATCGCTCCGGGTCCCCGTCTGGGCGATCTGGTCATCGAGGCTCAAAACGTCAATAAGGGCTATGGAGAGAAACTCCTCGTTGAAGGGATGACCTTTTCCCTGCCGCCAGGCGGCATCGTCGGCGTGATCGGACCCAACGGCGCCGGCAAGACAACTTTATTCCGAATGATCACCGGTCAGGAAACCCCGGATTCCGGCGCCATCCGTATCGGCGAAACCGTGAAGCTCGCCTATGTTGATCAGAGCCGCGATGCGCTTGATCCGGATAAGAACATCTGGGAGATGATTTCCGATGGGCAGGATATGATCGCCGTCGGCAGCCGGCAGATCAATTCGCGTGCCTACGTGTCACGGTTTAATTTTTCCGGCACCGATCAGCAAAAGAAAGTCGGGACATTGTCAGGCGGTGAGCGCAACCGCGTACATCTGGCGCGCATGCTTAAGGAAGGCGGCAATGTCCTTCTGCTTGACGAACCCACGAACGATCTGGACGTGAACACCCTGCGTGCGTTGGAAGACTCGCTGGAGAGCTTTGCCGGCTGCGTTGTCGTCATCAGCCACGACCGCTGGTTTCTGGACAGAATCTGCACGCATATCCTGGCCTTTGAAGGCGACAGCAAGGTTCTTTTCTTTGACGGCAACTATTCCGAATACGAGGAAGACCGTAAAAACAGACTGGGCGCAGCCGCCAGCCAGCCGCACCGGATCAAGTACCGGCAGTTGACAAGAAGGTAAAGAAGGTTGATAGGCTGCAGGATGTTAGGAATCTACCCGGCATCTGTTTAAGATATTTTTATTTTCCTTTTTTCCGGATTAGGATGCTGGCGATAGAAAATGGCGATGTTGCCGATCAGGCCGACCAGTTCGCTTTGGGTGGCTTCGGCGATTTCTTCGGATATTTCTTTTTTGGCTTCTTTGAATTCACCGAATTTTACTTTGATCAGTTCGTGGTCGTTCAGGGCGAGGTCAACCGAGCCGAGAATCTGTCCAGTCAACCCTTTCGCGCCGATCATCACCAGCGGCTTTAAATGGTGCGCCTGTGCACC